>VGLH01000166.1 GCA_016866785.1 Candidatus Poribacteria bacterium | reverse complement strand
CGGATGGCTGTCGTTGAGGAGCAGATCGACCTCCGGGAACCGCGCTGCGACGGCGAGGCTCACGGCGGCGGAACCGCAGAACGGCTCGATGAGCCGCTCGACGTGATTGGGGACGTATCGGAGGATGTCATCGGCGAGGCGTCGTTTGCTGCCCTGATAGGGGATCACATGCGGAACCGACGCGCGTCGCGCCGTCATTCGACGCGCGCGTCCGCGACGCGCAGCTCGTGCGAGCCGTCGGGCAGCGCCATCTCATAGTAGAACCGGAATCCGTCGCCGTGTTCCAGGACATCGACGTAGCGCACCGACCCGGAGCCATGCGGAACGGTGACCCAAGGCTCCCACGGCGTCAGGCGTTCCCAAGAACGCAGATCGAAGCTGATCGCCGCGCCGCAGCGTTCTTCGTAGTTCTCCTCGACGCCGCGCGAACCGTCGTAGAGCCCCACGAAGACGGGCGGGCGGTACGTGATCGCCCCCAAACGGGCGGCGTACGAGTCCCAGCCGTCGTCCGACGGCGAGAGGACGTCGCCCCGCCACGACCAGTCCACACCGTTCGCGCTCGTCGCCAGCCCGCTATGTGAGCGCGTGATGCCCGTGTTGTAGATGTCGCCTGTGCCGTGCATCGCGTCGTCGCTCGCGGACGCGACTGGGGTCGGCGCGTAGCTGAGCAGCATGACGTACAGCCCGCCGATTCTGTAGACGTTGGGGTCCTTGGCCCCTTCGGCGCCGATCGAGTCGGCGGTCAGCACCGTCACGCGCCGATCCGGATCGAACGCGTCGGGAGCGTCGGCAGACAGAAGATCGACGCGCCAACGCCCATCGGCGGGATCGACATAGCTGATCGCATACCGGTAGATGCCGTCCGTGGTGCGATAGAGGCAGCACCGCTCGATGGAGTCGGAGTCGAGGGCAGACTTGTGGAGGGAGTAGATATCGTCGAACCGGACGCCGTCGCGACTGACGGCGATGCGGTTCTCGACGCCGCGTTCAGGTCGCGGCAGGCGCAGGCGGTAGCAGAGATACGTGAGGTCGTCTTCGACCCAGACCGTCGGAGCGCCGACCCAGTACCCGGAGCCCGCGCCCGGAGCCTCCCGGACGACGCGTCCAGACGTCGCATCGAACTCGGGCAAGCCGCTCCACACCTTGGATCGAGAATCGGAAAAGCCTGTCACGGGTTCCGCTCCGGATCACCGTACCGGCAGAGGACACTCCATCCCCGTCTGGTTGGAGCGGAAGCCGGCTTCCAGGATTTCTTGGGCGTCGCGCGAGGTCGTCAGCCCGAACGGCGCGTCGATGCTCCTGCCGTTGGCGAGACGCGACAGAAAGTACGCGACACCGTGCGGACCCTGTGCCTCGGACGCCTCAGGCGTCCATCGCCGTCCGTCTGGGTTCTCCGGCTCGACGAGCAGCAGGCTGTCGCCCTGGATGACGATGGACCCGCGCGATCCGGTGAAGGCGGGCCCCTGGGGAGCAATGCCGCCGACATCCGTCCAACTTCCTTCGCACAGCGACAGCGCGCTCCGGTACTTCATCACGAGGACGCCCGTGTCATAGACGTCGAGGTCCTTCTTGACGAAGTTGGCGCCGACGCCGACAACGCTTTCGGGCTTGCCTAGCAGCCATGCGCTCAACTGGGCGCCGTACGAACACAGGTCCAACAGCGCGCCGCCGGGGTTGAGCACCGGATCGAACAGCCACGCCTGCATCTCCTCTGAGCAGCCGATCTCGGCAGGTCCCGCATGCGCGGCGCGGAAGTAGACGCGCGACAGCGTTCCGATCTTCCCGTCGCGAGCCATGAGCGTGGCTTCGCGCACTGCAGGTGTCCAGAACTCCGGGATGTTTACCATGAAGGGGATGCTCGAACGCTGGACGGCGGTCGTGATGACGTCCGCCTCGTCCAGCGACGTCGCCATCGGCTTCTGTAGCATCACGCCGACGCGATGCTGGGCGCACACCTCGACAATGTGGGCGTTTTCGCCGGTCGGCATCCCGACGAGAACGGCTTGGAGCGGCACGGCTTCCAGCATCTGCGCCCCGTCAAGGAAGAGCGCGTCTTCGGGACAACCGATCCGTTCGCCGAACCGGAGACGGAGCCTATCGTTCACTTCGGCTCCGGCGACGATCTCAACATCCGGCGTCGCCAGGGCTTCCTCGATGTCCTGCCAGATGCGGTCGTTGACCAAGCCGATGACCCCGATGCGGATCGGAGTCTGCATACGTATCTCCTTCGCCGGCACATGGACTCAGACGTCCGGGTCCTGCCGGAGAGCGCGAGTCGCAAGAGCGATCCGTGTGACCGGCTGCTGGTCCCATGCGCTCAGCGCGTCGAGCGCGATGCGCTGGAGCCATCCGCGATATCGAAGCCCGTGCGTCTCAGCCGCTTCGAGCTCCTCCAACAAGCCCGCCGACAGCTCGTCGCGGGTCGCCCAACGCGCGTCCGCGATCTCTTGCGTGTCCACGGGCGCGGGGGAGCCCTCCAGCCAGTCTGCAAGGAAAACGTGCGTCATCCAGTCGAGCGTTTCACTGGGATGCCCATCGCGAACGAACGTCATCTCGGCGCGGACGAGGTACCGTCGAAGCGAGATGCGCGTGCCGGTCTCTTCGTAGGCTTCCCGGGCGGCGCCCTGGCTCAACGTCTCCCCAATCTCAACGCCGCCGCTGGGAGGGCGGTATACATGGGCGGGATAGCTGGGCTTGCGGATGACCGCAAACTGCTCGCCGCGCGCGATGAGGAGGGTGACGTCGTGAAGCCTGCCCCGACTGGAAGCCGTGTACAGTAACGCCATCTCGTGATCCGAGGCGAGCCACTGCTGTCGGTGCACGGCGGGCGAGCCGAACAGAGCTTCCATCTCTGTCAGCCGCCGGTTCACATGCGCCATGAGATATCGTCCGAAACGGGAGGGCAGACGGTTCAGAGTCGTCGGTCAGGCGTCCATCTCGTGGTCGAGCATCTTGAGCAGTCGCCGCAGCATCTGCCCCGCGTTGCGCTGGCTGCAGTAGGACTCATAGGCGACCTCCAGAGCGACTCGGAGGAGGGTCCGATCCGGAGGCTCACGCGGGTCCCGGGCTTCCTCGAAGCGGTTCCTCAGCATCTCGGCAGCGCGCTCGATGTCCTTCGCCTCCGAGGCGGGCACGCGCACGCGTACTGGGGGACCGAAGATATGAAGCGATAGGGACTCGAAATCGTCCTGCGAATCCATCGGCAGACCACCTCGTCGATTCAGCGCTCGACAGCCGTTAGAGCGATGCGAGCAATGCCTTTCGCATCACATCGACCGGAGGAGCCGTGCCCGTCCAGAGCTCGAACGCGATCGCGCCCTGGTGCACCAGCATCCCGATTCCGTTCAGGACACGACACCCGTTCTCGGCGGCGCTCCGAAGCAGCGGGGTTTCCGGCGGCGTGTAGATAATATCATAGACCGACAGGGGCGCACGCAACAGCCCCGGATCGAACGCCAGAGGCGAGTTGCCTGCCATCCCGCCGGAGGTCGTGTTGACCAGCAGGTGCGCCTCTCGCATCAACGGCGCCAACGCGTCGCTCATCAGTGCGACGCCGAGCGCATCGATGCTCGTGCGCCGCGTCAGGTCTTCGGCGAGCCGCTGCGCCTTCTCCGGGGTGCGATTCGCGATCACGATCTCCGACACGCCGATACCGACGAAAGCCGCGGCAACGGCTCGCGCCGCGCCCCCGGCTCCCAGGATCACGACGCGGCGTCCCACGGGCATATCAAAACCCGCCTCGGTCATCGCCGCCAGGAACCCTCGCGCATCCGTGTTCTCGCCGTGGATCCCGTCCTCGTCGAAGACGAGCGTGTTCACCGCGCCGATCAGCTCCGCCTCCGGGCTCAGCGTGTCGACGTGTCCGACCAGGCGCTCTTTGTGCGGAATCGTCGCGTTGATGCCCCGAACGCCGGCAGCCTTCAGCCCTCGGATCGCTTCGTCCAGGTCAGGAGGCTTCACACGAAACGGCACATAGACCCAGTCCATGCCCAACCGCTCGAAGGCTGCGTTGTGCATGGCAGGCGAGCGAGAGTGCGAGATCGGATCGCCGATGACGCCGACGATATTGGTGTGACCCGTGATTGGCATCGCTGCCTCTGGAACGACGAATCTCTCCGACTCGTTCATGCGCCAACCGGACATGCGCCCTCAAACAGCGACAGGCATACGCGCGGCGGCATGTTACTCGGCGCGTCGTCAATCGGCAACGAGATCGTCGCCTGCACTTTTCGCGCTGTCGATGTCATCCGCGCCCGAACCCACGGCGTTCCACGCTACGACATCGCGCATGAAACTGACAACGCACACAGCGGCTTGACTCCTTGCACCAGTGCCTTTTGCGCTGCGAGGATCGTCAAGCCGTTTTTCCTCCAGCCCTTCGCGACGGTTTCAGGATCGTGTTCCCGGCGACTTCCGGCACGGTGGTTGTCGTGTCGATGCGCGCGCAGAGGCGGATATCCTCACCCAACCCGATCCCGTCGAGCGTTCTGCCATGCCTCCCGGATGCCATCGACTCGACCAGACGGTTCGAGAGGGATTCCCACAAGACGGCGGCGGTCGTCGCGCTGTCCGTCGGGTCGAAGGAACCGTCCGCGAGTCGCGAAACGCATGCCCCGGCGAAGAGCATGTCCTCGATCGTCAAGCGGCCTGCGGTCCCGGCGCAGGCGATCAGGACATCGCGGCGCTCGGAGCGTACGGCGTCAACAACAGCCGACAGGTTCGCGAAGCAGCCGATCAGAATGCGCGACGCTCCCGTGCAGGCTCGCAGAAGCCGCGTTCCGTTGGTCGTCGTGAAGAGGATCGTCGCATCGCGGACGCTGTCAGCAGTGTACTCCGACGGCGAGTTGCCGTAGTGGAACCCTTCGAGACGCAAGCCCTCTCTCTCGCCGCCCAGCCGCAAGCTGGGCTCCATGGGATCGAACAGGGAGAGCGCCTCCTCCGGCGTGAGAACCGGCACGACCCGCGCGGCTCCGTTGTCGAGCGCTGCCACGATTGTCGACGTCGCTCGAAGAATATCGACCGCGATTACGATCCTGCCGGACGCCTCTGCCACCGACTCCACGTCGAGCGGCAGGAAGCTCAGGACATCCATTTCTCTGGATCGCGACGGACGCCGCCTCGCCACCACGCCGATCCTCCTTCCCAGGAGCCCCAGAGCAGCCCGCGACAGTCAGGTTGACGCGAGACGCTGCGCCGGTGTAGATTGGTCTCCGGTCGGCGATTCTGGTCTCGCACAGGCTACATGAAAGGCCGCTCGCAATGAAGATCGGCGTCACTCAGATCGTCCTCGGGAGCAGCACGCTTGCCGAGTCGCTCGAGCTGTGCAACGCCGCCGGATACGAAGCCATCGAGCTGACCTTCCGCACCGGCAAGGACCTGCACCCCGACCTCTCTGCCGAAGAGCTGTCGGCAGTTCGACGGCAGTGCGACGCGGCGGGAGTCGAGATCGCAAGCGTCATCGCGAGCGGATCGCAAGGCGGGAACCTGTTGAGCGCCGACGCATCCGAACAGGCGGCGGGACGCGAGCGCGTGCGCCGCTCCGTCGAGATCGGCGCGGCGCTTGGCGTCAACTGCACGCTCCTCCATCCGGGTCAACTGGGCGTTGGCACGCCCTACGACGAGGCATGGCGTCTGTTGCGCAACGCGCTGATCGAGCTCGCGCCATTTGCCGAGGAACACCGTTGCGCGATCGGCGTCGAGAACGTTTGGAACAAGTTCCTGCTAAGCCCGCGCGAGATGCGCGAGTTCGTCGACGAGGTCGGCAGCCTGTGGGTCGGCGCGTACCTGGACACGGCGAACATGATGGCGTACGGTTACCCGGAGCACTGGGTCCAGGCGCTCGGGTCGCGCATCAAGAAGGTCCACTTCAAGGACTTCTCGCGGTCCAAGCATCAGTTCACCGACCTGATGGATGGCGACACCGATTGGCTCGCCCTCATGCGTGAGCTACGCGCGGCGGGTTACGAAGATCCCGTCATCCACGAAGTCGGCGGCACGCCCGAAACGCTCGCGGAGACGGCGCGCCGAATGCGACGTATCGTCGCTCTGTAAGGAGCCCTCTGCATCGTGCCGTCTGCACTCACCAAGCCGCCTTACGAACTCGATGCGGTGCGGCGCGAGTTCCCCGTCGTCGATGAAGTCGTCTATCTGAACACCGGTACGGCAGGTGTCTGTCCGCTGAGCGTGTCCGAACGTCTGTGGGAGTCGATGCGGGCGTTCGAGCTGGGCGGCGAATCTCCATCGGGCTGGGGCGCTGCGTGCCAGCGCATGGAAGAAGCGCGCGCCCGCCTCGCCGCCTACCTCGGCGCGACGACGGAGGAGATCGCCTTCACACGAAACGCAACCGATGGAGTGAACCTGGTCGTAGAGGGCGTCCAGTGGCGCGACGGCGACGAAGTGCTCCTGTCGGATCAGGAGCACCCGTCGATGCTGTTCCCGTGGACGTTCCTGACGCAGCGTCGGGATGTCAAGCTGCGGCGCTTCACGGTCGGTCGGACCGACGAAGAGACGCTGAAGTCCGTCGCCGACGCTTGGGCTCCCAGAATCCGCCTCCTTGCCACGAGCCATGTCACCTCGCAGACGGGCATTCGCGTCCCGACGGAGCGAATCGTCGCCTTCTGCCGCGAACGCGGAGCCCGCGTTCTGTTCGACGGAGCGCAGGCGGTCGGGCAGTTCCCCATCGACTTGAACCGCCTCGGCGTCGATTTCTACACCGGCAACGTGCACAAGTGGATGCACGGGCCCAAGGGAACCGGGTTCTTCTACGTCCGCCGTGATCGCGTCGAGGAGTTGACGCCGACATGGACAGGCGCGGGAACCGGCGGATTCACTGACGATGACGGACTCATGCCGTCGCCGAACGCTCAGCGGTTCGAGTACGGCACGCGAGATTTCGGCAGGTACGGAGGTATCGCCGCGCTCATCGATTGGCACGAAGCGCTCGGAATCGAGGCGGCGCAGTCATGGTCGCGCCAGCTCGCA
>VGLH01000165.1 GCA_016866785.1 Candidatus Poribacteria bacterium | reverse complement strand
GCAGTTGACGGTGATGCCGTGCGCGCCCCATTCGATGGCGAGGCTCTTCGTGATGCCGACGACGCCGGTCTTGGTTGCCGCGTAGGGCCCGATGGTCGCGACGCCGATGGAGCTCGTGATCGAGCCGATCGTCAGGATGCGGCCGAACCGCCGTGGAACCATGAGCCGCCCGGCTTCTTGGCAGCAGAAGAAGGTTCCCTTGAGGTTCGTGTCGACGATCCGATCCCAGACTTCCTCGGTGTACTCCGTCGTCGGCATGCGCGAGTTGGTGCCCGCCGCGCAGATGAGGATGTCCAGCTTGGAGTCGAACGCCTCGGCGACGCGCTGGAAGAGGGTGCGGATGTCGGACACACGGGATACATCGGCGGCGAACGCGTGTCCGCGCCGTCCGAGCGCCTCGATCTCGGCTGCAGTGGCGTCGAGCGTGGCTTCCGTCCGGGAAGCGATGGCGACATCGGCTCCGGCGCGCGCCAGCCCCAGCGCCATCGCTCTGCCGAGTCCCTTGCTTCCGCCCGTGACGAGAGCGTTCATCCCGTCGAGGCTGAAGCGCCGCAGATCCGTCATTCCGACGCGCTCGATTGGGACGGCGGCGTGAACGCCGTCAGGACATAGGTCTTGCGAGTGAACTTGGCGGGCGGACCCAAGTCGACGAACTCGTACTCGTACTTCACGATGCCGACACCGGGAGCCACCCAATAGCGCGCCGTCGGCGCGCCGCGCTGGGGAACGCCGTCGCCATCCGTGTCTTCGAGCGATGGGACGATGACATTGCCGTCGGCGCCCTTGCGCAACCCGGTCACCCATTCGTTGACGACATACGCGGAACCCGTGTAACGGGGCGTTGCGACGGAGGCGGCTCCGTCTGTGACCAGACGTTCGGCGAGGATCGCGGGCTGGGGAGCCAAACCGGTGCCCTTCGAGAGCTCGTTCGTTCGGAAGACCGTCCAGCGGGAGCCCTTGCGCATCGGGAACTGCCAGAACCGTCGCGGCGGGATGTGCCGTTGGAAGTTCGTCGAGCCGCCCGACAGGACGCCCTCGGATGCGCCTTCGAGAATGAGCCCCTGCGTCCCGCGCGTGACCTCGTCGTAGCGGATCGGCAGACCCTGTCCGTCGGTCAGCGGCTCCAGGTCCTGGGGTGATGAGAAGCGCAGGAACGCGACGCTCACCGGGAACGGCGACACGGCGGCGGCTTTGGTTCCGCCGACGAACGTCGCGCGAGCGAACACGCCGGGCTGACGCGTCAGAGCTCCCAGGCGCATGTGCAGTCCGTTGGCGGAGTAGAAGTCGTTCGGAGCCGGGGGTTCCCCAGTGGGATTCCCTGCGGCGTCGAGCGCCTCGTAGTTGGCGACCCAATGGATGAATCCGCTGATGATCCGTGTGCCGACGACGGCGACGCGGTACTGCTCTTCCGGAGCGTCCACGTTGGCGTAAGTCCACGTCGCGCCCAGCCCGAGCGGGAACTCCTGGATCGTCATCCCGTCGAACACGGGACCCTGGACGGTCGGTTCATCGTCCCCGCAGCTCGCGAAGACGAGCGCGGCTGTGATCGCCAGCAGAACCGGGTAAGGCTTGCGGATTACCATGTCACGACCAGCCTTCCTGTCTCACGGAATCCCTTGCCATCCTCGGCGACGTACATGTAGACGCCGTTACCGACCTGCTCGCCGCTCGCGTTGGTGAGGTTCCACTTCGAATCCGGGTCGAGTTCGCGCACGAACTGTCCCGTCATCGTGTAGATGCGGATGCGCATGCCGCGCGGGTAGAAGTGCAAATCCCCGTCGCCGGCGTGGTGGACCCGGTTCGGGATGAGCTGCATCTTGGGCTTCAGCGTCGACGGCGCGTACCGGAACGTCCCGCCCGCCACGACGTAGTCCCCGACCGCCCCCGACTGCGAGACGCCGCGCACGGAGTAGCGATACTCGCCCGGCAGCGCGAAGCTGCTGAGGACCAGATCGCCCTGCCAGAGCGTTCCGTCGACGAGATTCAGCTCGACATCGACCGTCGACCCGTCCGGCAGCGTGACCCGGAGCGTAGGCGTGGCGATGAGCGGCTCCGTCGATCGTACGGCGAGGTTCCACAGTCCCGGCTGAACCGTCCGCGTGGCGACCATGAACGCCGGCGCGGCAGGCGGGATCGGCGTCACGCCGTCCGACGCGATGGCGGGCTCGCCCATGACACCGCGACCGTCCACTGGCACGACGGCGTAGTAGTACCGGACGAAGGTGGGATTGAAGTTGGGCGATGCCGTGAAGACATCGCTATAGGTCGTCGTGTCCGTGTAGCTGGTATCCGTCGCGCGAATCTTGGCGACGATGTTCACCGGCGCGTCGGGGATCGAGTTGCCATCGCGGTCGCCAGCGTGCATGACTTCGGCGGCGTTGCGGAAGTTGAGGCTGTCCGAATCGCCGTCATACGGCGAATAGCGCTTGCGGATGACGTAGAGCTCTCGCGTGTCGGTCAGATCGTCGAGCTGCCAGGTGAGCTGGACGCCTCCGGTGGCTCCGGCGACTGCGCGAACGTTCGAGATGCGACCTCTCGGCTTCGGCCCGGCGGCGTAGGAGATGTAGTTCCCGCGCTCGACCGTGTCGGGACGGATGTTCGCCAGAATGAGGACGATTCGCCGGATGTCCGAGCCGAACCCCGGAAAGTCTTTCTGCCCTTCCTGCGAGAAGTGGTAGGTGAAGATCTCGTCGCGGACGATCTCGCCGTTACGCTTCTCGATGATGATGGGAGCCGCCCAGCCGCGCAAGCCTACGATCTGGAGCCAGCGCTGGTAATAGCTCCGGTCAGGCTTGCCGTCGGTGAAATCGATCAGCCCACCGGCGGCGATCAGCTCATCGACGTTCGCGCCGCGCACTTTGATCGAGAACGGGCGGTCGATGCCGTCGGTCGGGGCGTCGAACACGACATAGCGCGAGCCCATCGCGTCCGGGATGGCGTGCTCGTCGTAAAACCGGAACGCCGGGTAGCTCGCGTGGATGTCCGTCGGGTTGACGCCGATGGGGGGGTATCGCGCCGCGTCGCGGTATCCGGGGAACAGTCCCGCGCGTTCTGCCGTGAAGTAGTTCCAGACGGTAAAGGTCTTGAACGTCTCGACCCAGTTCGTGCTGTGGGTCGCCAGCAGGTCCCAGTAGTTGCCGAACTCGCGGCTTCCGCCGTCCGTGAAGGCTTCGTACAGGTCGCGGATGAAGTCGTACCCGAAGCGCTGGGTCAGGTAGTTGATGAAGATGACGTTCCCGTAGGCGTGACCCCCGCTCTGATCGAGGGGCAGGTCGGGCTTGATGAACCACTGGCGGATCTGCTGGTAGACCTGATCGACGCCGTTCGTCTCGCCGAGCTCGTCGGGGTCGTCGTAGTGATCGCCGTCGTCCACGAGTCCGCCATCGTAGACGCGGGACTCCATCCATGTCGCGGTGGACTCAGCGACCCACGCCGGCAGCTTCGCGTTGTAGGCGTACTGGGAGGAGTGGAGGAACTCGTGGGCGCACGTCGTCTCGACGTAGCGCTTGCCCTCCTCCTGCCCGAAGTACTCGTACATCTTCGAGTTGATCGCGAACCACAGCGAAGCGGTCACCGCCGTTGGGAGAACTCGGTCGAACCATTCCGAGACGGTGACGCCCAGGAACGGCGCGTTGAATAGATAGACATCCCAGCGCGTGTCGCCTTCGTTGTCGGGCCCCCAATAGTCGTCGAGCGGCTTGCGGAAGCCCATCACTTCGATCTCGAAGTGGTAGGACCGCTCGAACGCGTCGGCGACGATGTCCACGTAGTCGGGCACGCCGTTCTGGGGCTCGACATCTTCCATGGGCACGGCGTCTCGGCCGCGCGTCGTATAGTGGAAGACGAAGTGGATCGTCTCGAGCCGCTGCGACAGAGGCAACTCGGTGTACCACGGCCCGCCGCCGGGCTCGCTAGGTCGCTGGAAGAAGGGCTTGGCGAACCGGCGCTGATCGGGCGTCAGCAGGTTCCGCTGCGTCGCGACCGTCTGGAAGATGGGCGTCGCGCACCGGTCTGGGATCCGGGCGCTCCGAGTCGGAGCGGAGCCGTATTCGCGCAGTTTGGCATACGCCTCTTGGATCGTGGGACCAGGAGCCGCTTGGACGGTCGGTGCAAGGCAGAGCCCCAAGACGACAAGCGCTCCGAGGCAAGTGACGACAACGTATGCGGGGAGGTATCGGGAGCGTTCCACCTGTCGAGCCCTCAACCTGGGAAGCGAGTCACCTGGCAGGCATAGAATGCCACGACAGGCATTATGCACCGGGGCGTTACCGGTAGCAAGGCATTGGGCGACACCTGACTGGCGGAGCGATTCGGGGCCGTCGGCGGGTAGGTGGTTCCGACGACCCCGACAGCGGAGCCGCCGACGAACCCCCGCGGTGATCGTGCAAAGACGCGATCTACGCGAGCATTCGCGCGGACGGCGTCATGTCGCGCCCATGCCGCCGTCGACCATGAGTGTCTCGCCCGTGATGTAGGACGCCTCGCGCGACGCGAGGAAGAGGATCGCGTACGCGATCTCGATGGGCTCCGCGTGCCGGTTCAGGACGCCGACCTTGCTCGCCGCCGCGTTCGCCCGGTACTGATCTTCCGAGACGCCCCGCTCCGCCGCTCGGCGGAGGTGGTAGCCCGTGATCGTCGGGCCCGGGCAGACAGCGTTGACGCGGATGCCCTCCGCCGCATGCCCGACCGCCATCGCGCGCGTCAGCGCGAGAACCCCCGCCTTCGTCGCGTCATAGAGCGGCATGCCGCTCCTGCCGATGATCGCATTCGCCGACGACACGTTGACGATGCTTCCGCCGCCCGACCGCGCGATAACGGGAATGAGCGCCTTGCAGCAGTAGCCGATGGCTCTCAGGTTCGTGCCGAGGATGATGTCCCAGTCTTCCTGGGTCGCCTCGGTGACGAGTCCGAAGACGCGCACGCCGGCGTTGTTGACGAGGATCGTCGCGCCGCCGCAGCGCTCCGTGACGAACGGAACCAGCGACAACGCCTGCGACTCGTCGGACAGGTCGGCGGCGAAGGGCAGCGCCTTGCCGCCAGCGGCGTTGATCGCGTTGGCGACGCGCTGCGCAGCATCGGGTTCGCGATCCACGACGACGACGGCAGCGCCCTCCGACGCGAAGAGCTCCGCTGTCGCCTTGCCGATGCCCGAGCCGCCGCCCGTCACGACGGCGATCTCGTTCTGGAGTCGCATGGTCGGTCCTCCGTTGGGACGCTTCGCGCTCAACCGGCGTTCTCCATCGACTACAGGTGCGGGTTCGCCTGACTCCATTCGCTCAGCGGAGGCAGGATGCCGTCGGCGATTGTCTGGTCGCGGAGCGCGCGCAGGTGCGCGTAGGAATCCTGCAGCGCGAGCATGTCGTCCGCATCGCCTTGGGGCACGCGGTACCAGACGCCCGACTGGTCGAGCAGCGTGTCGGCTGCCATCATGACGCCTTCGTACTCGCCTTCGCGGATGTAGGCTCCGCAGGGCCAGGGGAAGGGGCTGCTGTCGACGACCGACTTGACCATCGCCGCGCTCAGGACCGACGGGGACTGGAACGAGCTGCGCCCGCGAAGGGAGATGATCCGGGCCCCTCCGCCGCGCACGTGCTCCTGGATTTTCCCCCAGTCCTCGGCGGAGAGATGCCCTTCACCGAGGTAATCCGTGAGCTTCTTGCCGTCGATGCGGATGTCGCCCTTGAAGACCGCCATCTTCTCGCCGTGTCCGCCATAGGTGCGGCAGCCGATGACTTTGTCCTGTCGAACGCGGAAGTGCTGTGCCAGCGCGGTCTGCAGACGCGTCGAGTCGAGCGCCGCGAGCGTCGAGACGCGGGCGGGTGGCAGTCCCGAATGGACGAGCGCGGTCAAGCCGGTGATGTCCGCCGGGTTGAAGATGACAACGAGGAACTTGAGGTCCGGGGCGTAGGTCTTGATCGCCTGTCCGAGTTCCTTCGCGATCTGACAGTTGTCGCGTCGCAGGTCTTCGCGGGTCATGCCCTCGCGACGGGGAGCGCCGCCGGAACTGATGACGTAGGACGTGCCCGTCAGGGCTTCCTGCACGGAGGTTGTCCACTTGACGTTCGCGCCGGGGAACCCGCAGTGGTAGATCTCCTCGGCAGCTCCCTCCAGCCCCTTCTCGAACGGGTCGTACATGACGATGTTGCCGGTGATGCCCATTTGAATGATGGCTTGCACCAGGTTCGAACCAATGGCGCCAGCCGCGCCGAACACCGCCAGCCGAGCGTCTGTCGCGTACTGCATGCGTTGTGCCTTTCCTTCTTCGAGTCGCCGCGTGCGAGTGTAGCGATGCGGAACCGACAGGTCAATGCTGCGCCGCCGTTAGAAGCGTATCAACTCCGGCGTCCTCCCGCCCGGAAGCTGCACGGTCCTGCCGGTCGGGGCTGCCCACGATCCCAAGAGGAAGAGCGGCTGACCCGCCCTCAGCGGCAGACGAACCGCGCCGCTTTCGTCGGGGACTGGGACCACTTCGCCCATGAGGTTTTGCACGCGCGACTGTCCGGCGCGCTGGACCTCCACGGCGAGGTCGCGGCTTGCCGTCCAGATCGCTGTCGCGTCTCCGACGGCGACGGCGAAGACGTCCTCGCCGAAGCCCTCCACGGAGCGCAGATCGCCGCCCGCGAGTGACGTACAAATCGTCGCCAGAGCTCGGTAGCCCGCTTTGGGCGTCAGGTCGTGGTGCAAGACGCCGAAGTTGTGCTCGTTGTAGAACGGGTCGTTCCCGTCGGAACGGAAGTCGTACCAGCTCACGTTCTGGCACGCGTCCGAGGCGACGGATGCAAGATAGGAGCGCGCCAGGAGCTCCGCCTGGGCGCGTTCGCTCGTCGCCCCCACCTGTGTGCTCCATCCCATCTCGGTGATCCACACGGGTCTGCCGCCCACCTGCTGAGCCGTAGCGCGCAGCTCGCGGATCAACCCCAGCTCCGACAGGCGGGAACGATACGGGTGGATCGTCAGCACATCGAAGGGCGCGCCGCGTTCCAGGCAGAAGTCGATGAAGCGCGTGTCGATGCCGGCAGTCGAAATGCCCAGCACGAGCGCGGTGGGGTCCT
>VGLH01000164.1 GCA_016866785.1 Candidatus Poribacteria bacterium | reverse complement strand
CTGCACGGGTCGAGCCTCCTGCCGATCCTGCGCGGCGAGGCGTCATCCGTCCGCGACTTCGCCTACACGGGACACCACGAACAGCAGTGGGCGATCCGCAACCACATCTGGACGCTGCTGCTCGGAGTGAGAGAAGGGGCGAACCGACTGGCGGAGCGCGAGCTCTACGAGCGGCGGAACGATCCAAGCGAGCAGGAGAACCGGGCAGAAGACCTGCCTGAAGTCGTCGATATGCTGGAGCTGCAGCTTTTTCGCTGGGCGAGGAGCCTGGCTTAGCGACGCGCCATGCACCGTTCCCATATGTTGCGCGTGAGCGATCCGGTGCGTTAGCCTCGTGCGTCGCCCTCGTCCGCGTAGCAGAGCCTGGCCGGCAGAACGTCCTGGCCTACGTCGGATGACGCGTAGACGTTGAAGACGTCATACTCTTGCCCATGCTTGTCCACGAGTTTGCCTGATTCTGTATTGGGGTCGCGGATGCGACGAAGTGTCAGGACCTGACCGTCAGACAGTAGAAGGCAGTCATAGGGAACACCTCTATCGTCGCAGTACCGCCTCAGGCCATCGTCCTCTGAGAACGCGTACTTGTCCTTACTGCAATCACGGTGTGTGCTACGGCCGTTACCGATCCCTTCCTTCGCGTCGCTCTCCAGTTCGGCAGTTGCTCTTTCTGACGCCAGGAAATGACAACCGTGATCTGAGAAATCAACGATGCGACGCGCGATCACTATGTCGTGACCCTCAACGTTCGCCCTGCCTGTCGTGTCTGTACGCGGTCGGTACCGTCCCGTGTGAAGGCCCGCTCTGATGTGCTGCCCGGCGTCCTTCCCTTGCCATCTCCAGCACGCCAGATACTTGTAGAGGTGGATCGCGAGCGCCGTTGCCAGCCAGCACCTCCCCACATAGGTCACCAGGAACCCGTCGCCGGTGGGCACAAAGATCGGTAAGGAGTTGCCTCGCCAGTTGATGTGGCGCATGAATCTGCTAACTTCTGATTCCACTGCTTCCACGAGTCCGCGAGCCGTAGCCAGTGGCAGCTTGGAGAAGCCCACGATGTCGACATACAGGATGGCACCTGCAGCGGGACCACAGTCGGCCCCTGACTCCTCCTCCAGAGCGGCTTTATCGACTCTTACCGGGTCTCTCGTGCCATCGCGCCAGCGCTCCATACACCAACTCCTTCTGGAGCAGGTCAGCCTACGCGGCCGTCGCGAGGGCCCACTCGATGTAGGTTCCGCCTAGGCGTGTCATGCCCCGGACTTCGGGATCGCTCCCGTGAGCTGCAGGATGCCCGTCACGGCGAAGAACACCAGCGTGACGACGAGCAGGACGTTGATCCACCATCGGTTCTGGAAGGGAGCCCCGACCCAGCCAGTACGGTTGTTCATCAGCAGGAGCGTGAGCGCCAGGAACGGCATGAACATCGCGCCCATGACCGCGTAGGCGAGCTGGATCTGCTTGACGGAGAGCCACAACAGGACCAGAGGCACGACCGCGATGGCGACGAGGAAACCCTGATACGACCGGGTTCGTGCGAGGTCCTCCGGCGGCGGCTCGGCTTTGCCCGTCGCCAGGAAGTCGGCAAACAGGTAGGGAGCGCTCTGCCACACGCCGAGCAGGCTCGAGAACACGGCTCCCCAAAAGCCGACTAGGAAGAACCACCTCGCGCCGGGACCCAGAGCCAGCGCGAGCTGATCTGCGAGCTGCAGCGCGACGTCTCCGCCGGACTTACTCACTTGAATCCGCGACCCGATGAGGATCATCGCCACGCCGAACAGTGACGTGCCCGCGTAGGCGACCGCCAGGTCGAGCCGCGACGCCCGCAGGCCTTCCGATCCCTCCCGACCCGACTCTCGAATCCAGTAGCCATACGACAGCAGCGTGACGGTTCCGCCGACGCCGCCCAGCACGCCCAACGCCCACGGCAGGCTCTCACGCGAGAGCGTCGGCACGAAGATGCCTCGCGCGACGGCTCCCCAGTCCGGTCCGACGAGGAATGCCGTCAGGATGACCGTTACGAACATCATCCCGATGCAGATGGACATCACCTTCTCGAACAGCCGGAAGCCGCCGATCCGTACCAGCGCCAAGCCCACCAGCGAGTGGACGACGCCCCAGATGATGCGCGAAGTCTTCGGGTCGCCCAGGCGCAGAAGACCGTCGCCGGCGACGCCGCACGCGCTCACGAGCGCGCCGCCCACCATCAGCGACCAGAACAGGAAGTAGACGATGAAGGGGAACCGAGCCCACCCACCGAGGCGCGACGACCAGCCTTCGAGCAGCGTCGTGCCGGTCGCCATCTGCCAGCGGGCGATGCCTTCGTTGAGGGTCCACTTGAGCACGCCGCCGGCAATGGGAGCCCAGAGCAGCCCAAGCCCCACGGTCGCACCGGCGAGGCTTGCCGTCAGCAGGTCGCCTGCTCCGACGCCGGTCGCAGCGACGAGGATTCCCGGCGCCAGCGTCGCGTACCACGCCGCCCAGGAGCGCCCTCGGCGTTCGTTCGCCATCGAGTCACCTCCCTATCCGCATCGTCGCCGGCGATCAGATGCGCGCGCTGCGCGCTTCAGCGAGCTGAACCTGCCCGTACGCCTTTGCATAGGCGGCGTCGGACGCGATGGCGACGAACTGGAACCCCTGCTCGATCCGCTGCTTCGCGACGCCCCCACTGGGCGTATGGATTCCTACCGCTCGGCGCATCCGCTTCGCCGTGGCGAGCACTTGCTGGATCGCCGCTTCGTGATCCGGCGTCCCGGGCTTGGTTCCCATCGACCAAGCCAGGTCGTTGGGACCGATGAACGCCGCATCGACGCCGGAAACGGACAGTATCTCCTCGGTACGCTGCACCGCTTCGATATGCTCGATCTGCACGATGACGCACGTCTCGTCGTTCGCCCACGTGAAGTAATCGTCGCCGTAGACCATGCACCGTCCGCCGCCGACGGAGCGGATCCCGACGGGCGGGTATTTGGCGGCGGCGACCGCCTGCTTCGCCTCCTCGGCGTTCAGCACCATCGGGACGACGATCCCCATCGCCCCGGCGTCCAGGACGCGCTTGATGAGCGTCACGTCGTTGTTCGCGACGCGTACCATGGGCATCGTCGGGGTCGTGCAGATCGCTTGGAAGCACTGGACCATCGTCTCGAACCCGACCGGGCTGTGCTCCGTATCGACGACGAGCCAATCGAACCCGAGATGCGCCATGTACTCCGCCGAGATGGAGGAGCACAGAGATATCCAACTGCCGACGGCAGGCTTCCCCTCCGCGAGCAGTCGCTTCGTCGTATTGGTCTTCACGCCATTCCCTTCCACAGTGACCGAACCATGTGGCATCGTCTGGCAACCGGACGACTCAGAAGCCTCGTCGGATCGAGTCCGGCTCGACGCCGGTGTAAGCCCAATCCAACAGCTCGATCGGATGCATCACGTGCATTCTGAGGTCCGCCTGGCGGACGCCCTTGCGCAGTTGCAGCAGGCATCCGGGGTTTCCTGTCAGCAGAATGTCCGCCTGGGTGTCCTCGACGAACTTCATCTTGCGCGAGAGGATCTGCTCGGACATGTCGGGTTGCGTGATGTTGTAGATGCCGGCGCTGCCGCAGCACCAATCCGACTCTCGAAGCTCGACCCACTCGATTCCCGGAACGCTCTTGAGCAGAGCTCGCGGCTGCAGGCTGACCTTCTGACCGTGGATGAGGTGGCACGCATCGTCGTAGGTGACTCGCTTGCGAACCGAGTGCGTCGGCGGAACCGTGCCGATCTCGACAAGCCATTCGTGGACGTCGCGCATCTTCGCGCTGAAGGCGGCGGCGCGTTCCGCCCATTCCGGGTCGTGTTCGAAGAGTTCGCCGTACTCCTTCAGGGCGGCGCCGCATCCGGCGGAGTTGATCACGATCGCGTCTAAATCCCCACCGAGGAACACTTCGATGTTCGTCTTGGCGAGCTCCTTTGCCCGATCGCGGACGCCGTTGTGAAGGTGCAGCGCCCCGCAGCATCCTTGCTCGCGCGGCGTTACGACCTCACAACCGTTCCGGGCGAGCACGCGTACTGTCGCCAGATTGATGTCCGCGAACATCGGCTCCATGATGCATCCGGAGATGAAGCCTATGCGGTACCGCCGCTCCCCTTCGGCAGGCGTCACGCGCGTGAGCCGCTTGCGGAACGACGCGCTGGGAATCGGAGGAAGGAACGATTCCATCTCGCCCATTCTGCCGAGCAGTTTCAGCACGCCAGAACCGCGTACCAGCCTCTGCAAACCAGAGCGCTGGTAGAACCTCAGAGCGCCGAACAGGGCCCGAATCCTGCCCTGATGCGGCAGCAGCCCTCCGAACACGCCCGCGATCAGGGCGCGCTGTCCGGTAGAGCGCGTATAGGATTGCTCGAACATCGCGCGCGCCTGTTCCACAAGAACCCCGTACGGCACACCGGAAGGGCAGGCGGATTCGCACGCTCTGCAGTCGAGGCATCGGTAGATATAAGTTTTGAAGTCGTCGTCGAGTCTGGATCGTCCGGACAGGACGGATCGCATCAGGTACAGTCTGCCGCGCGGCGAGTCCATCTCCAGTCCGAGCTCGCGGTAGGTCGGACAAGTCGGCAAGCAGAAGCCGCAATGAGTGCACTTGAGTAGCTTGTCTTCGTCGACGATCCCGACCGCGTGTAGTAGACTCACACGCTTGGATAAGGCAGGGCTGACGGGTTCAGACATCGGCGCTTTGATACCTCACGGATGGGCGAGACGAACTGAGCATACTCGACCCATCCTCCTCCGACAACCGACCAGGGCTGTTTCATGAGCACACCTCGCCTCGCGCTTCTGCACTCCAGGCAACCGGCTGATGCCCACGCGCTGCGGCATCCGTCGACGCGCTGACCCTCTATCGCCGTCGCTCCCGCGTGGGCGGGAGCCCAGAGCCCTGGATTCCCGCTTCCTGGCCCCGCGAAGGCGGGGCTCGCGGGAATGACAGGTAGTGTTGGACCTGCGCAGCAAGCGGCGAGACTCGTTCATGAAACAGCCCTGGACAACCGACCGGACGGCTTTACCGCGGTTTCGCATCTACGGTAGAATAGACATTCACGTCACGGCTCCGCAGAGCTTTGGGCGGGTCGTGGCGAGACGGCGAGGAGATGCCAGCCGATGAGAGTACTTGTGGTCGAGGACGAAAAAGACATCCAGTTCCTGCTGAAGATGGCGCTGGAAGCCAACGGCCGGCACGAGGTCAGCGTTGCCGATAACGGGCTGCGCGGCATTGAGCTGGCTTCGCAGGAGCAACCGGACGTTATCCTCCTCGACGTGATGATGCCTCTGCTCGACGGTTTCGAGACCATCCGACGACTCAGGGCGGACGACACGACTCGGCAGATCCCCGTCATCTTTCTGACGGCAAAAGCCCAGAGCAAGGAGATCGAGCAGGGCTTGGCGCTCGGCGCCATCGGATACCTGACGAAGCCGTTCTACGCGATGACACTCAACGAAGAAATAGAGGCGCTCTTGTCGCGAGCGGAATGAACCATTGACGGGCTCCAGATGGCTCGACTCACGGCAGACGCTGCTGCGCCTCGTCGCGCGCATGGGTTCCGCAACGTGGACATACGTGGTCCTGGTCGTCGTTAGCTCAATCGCGGTACTCCTTGCCGAAACCGTGCTCCACCCCTCGAGCGGGCATCCTATGACCTCGTGTTCCGGCTTCGCGGCAGCCGGTTCTCAGACTCTCCCATCGTCATCGTCGCGGTCGATGCCCGCACCCTTCAGGACCTGGGCGAGCCGCCATGGACTGGCGAATCCTACGCCAAGCTGTTTGAGGCTGTCGCGAGGTGTGAACCTCTGGCGATTGGCTGTCTGCTCCGAATCCCGGAAGCCGCAGCACAGAACATCAGCGCGAACATATCCGATGCCGCCAAGAGACGGCTGAAGTCGACGCTGGTCATCGGACAGCGAGTCCATCCCAACCCGCGCGAGCAATCTGACCTGAACGTAGTCGCGCCGCCCAAGGCACTGCAAGCTCTGGCGCGTAGCGTCGGGGCCATCGGCACCGATCCTGACCCGGATGGCGTCGTGCGTCGACAGCGCCTCGTGTTCGATATCGACGGGACGCTGCAGCCGTCCATAGAGCTGCAGCTCCTCTCCGCCGCCACCGGCACCGACGCGCCGCGCATCCGCGACTGGTCCGTCGACGTCGGAGACCGGGCGATCCGGCTGTCCAGCGAAAGAGGCGTCCTGGTGAACGTCGCGGGCCCGACTCGGACGCTCCCCTACTTGTCCGCGAGCCGGGTACTGGACGGCGAGGTCGCGGCAGACGTGCTCGCTGGCAAGAGCGTCATGATCGGCATGGCGATTCCTGAATTCGAGCGCAGCGTCGTCACATCGTCGACTCGACGCGCGTGGATGCCGGACGTCGAGGTGCACGCCAGCGCACTTTATACAGCGCTCTCCCGCCGCCCGATCTGGCTCATGTTCGGCTGGCTCCGGTTCATCCTCGCGATCGGATACGGAGTCGTCTGCGGCTTGCTGTTCCGCAGGCTCGCTGATCTTCGCCCGTTGGCAGCTTGCCTGGGGTGCGTGGTAGTGTCGACGGCGGTCTGCTACGCCGCGCTCGCCTTCGCCGACATCTACATCCAGGCGGTCACGTATGGAACGGTCACCGTCCTGTCCTACCTGTACGCCGTAGGCGGGGAACTCGCAGCCATCCGCCAGAGCCACGACCGGTCGATGGCAGAGCTGTCCCGCGAGGCGCAGCTCTTCGCCAAGAACCCCGTGGTCGGCACATCGCGTTCGGAGTTCTGGCAAGCGCTTGCCACGCCACTGACCGAGTTCTTCGAGGTCGACAGCATGGCGTTCCTTGAGGCGCATCCTGATCAGCCCTCAGGAGCCTTGACGCTTGTGAGTACGGTTCCCGAGAACGCTCGCCAGACCTTGGCGATGGATGGCTACTCACTATCGGAGCCGCCTTTCAGCACGGCGCTCGAAGCGCCCAAGATCGTCCAGGGGTTCGTCGCCGATCCTACGGTGGACTCGATGGTCGTATCCCTCAAGGGCATGGAGGCGGTCGTTGGATTCTGGGTGCTGAGTCGGCGCGAAGGGAGGCCGTACTTCGAGGTCAACGAAGCCGCCGTGACTTAGCACTACAAACGCAGTTATGGTAGAATCGTCCGTGGAGAGCGGAGGACTCCTTCATGGACGAGAAACGTCGCACGTGGGAAGCGGAACTGATCGAAGTACATCAACGAATTGCGCGGCACTTTC
>VGLH01000163.1 GCA_016866785.1 Candidatus Poribacteria bacterium | reverse complement strand
GTGGATCCGACTCCTGCTGGCGGGAAAGCGCTACGCCGCCGTTGCCGGCAGCGATGCACACGGCGATTTCAACCGAACTCGGGCTGTGGGTCTCCCGTTTCTCAGTGTCTACGAGGATCAGCGCGAGGCGTTCGGGACGCCGCGGACGGCAGTCTACACGCCGGACGACACGGTGGAATCGCTCTATGCGGGTCTTCGCGCGGGAACCTGCACCATGACGAACGGGCCCTTCGCGGACCTGAGCATTGACGCGGACGGTCAACGCCACCGCATCGGCGCAACGATCCGGGGCGGCTCGATGACGGTTCGGATGTCGGCGCGTTCTACCGACGAGTTCGGCGAGTTGAGCCGGATCGTGTTGTACATCGGGTCGGTAGGGGCTTCGGAGGAGCATCGGATCATCGCCGAGCGTGCCGGCTTGACACACGATGCGGAGTTGCGTCTGACGCTGAACGCGGGTGCGTACGTGCGCCTCGAAGCGGAAGCGACGCGCGGCGACGCCGGCACGATCGCGCTGACCAACCCAATCTGGGTGGACGATTCGCCCGACAGACGGTCGTGACGTGGCGAGCGTACAAGCTCTGTTGGCGCTGTGCCGACCGACGAACGCCGCAATCGCCGTCGGTGGCGTGGCGGTCGGCGCGCTGATGCAGCTTCGCGCCGACGGCGTCTCGTGGACGTCCGCTCACGTTACGCACGCGGTGGCGGTCGGTGCGGCAACGAGCCTGATTCTGGCGGCAGGAAACGCGTTCAACGACGTGTGCGATGTGGCGACGGACCGGCTGAACCGTCCCGACAGACCCATCGCGTCGGGTCGTATCAGCCGCCGAATGGCGGGAGCCTTTGCCGCAGCGACAGGGCTCGCCGGGATCGCACTGGCGGCGACTGTCAGTTCGGTCGCCTTGTTGCTGGCTGTGGGGGCAGCAGCACTGCTGGCGGCGTACTCGCTCTGGCTGAAGAGCACGCCATTCGCCGGCAACGTGGTCGTCAGCCTGCTGAGCGCCGGGGCGGTGCTCGCCGGAGGCGTCGCGGTCGGAGGGGGAGCGGCGACATTCGCGGCGAACGTCTTCGTACTGCTCCTGACCTTCGTGCGCGAAGTGCTCAAGGACATCGAAGACCTCCCGGGCGACCTCGCTGCGAGCCTCCGTACGACTCCTGCGGTGCTGGGACCGCGCGTTCCCTTGATCGCTGCCGGGGCTGCCGTCGTCCTGAGCGCCGTTTGGGCGCCCGTGCCGTCCTTCGCCGGACACGTCGGGTTCGGCTGGCGCTATCTCGTGCCGGTGTGCTTGTTGGTCGAGCCGGTCGCTGGTTGGGCGGTGGTCGCCACGTGGCGGCGACCCGATGCGGCGACGGCGGGTCACGCACAGCGAGCTGTCAAGCTGTGTGCCGTCGTTGGTCTCGTTGCTGTGGCGATTGGATGACCGGATCGGTCATTCGCCGCGAACCCGTTGGGATGTTGTGCCGATGATCCTGGTCGACTACGACGCATGCGATTACTGCGGCGCGTGCGTCGGTACGTGCCCTGAGAACGTCATTCACCTGTTGGACACTCGACTCTTCGTTGACAACGAGGGCTGCACGGACTGCAGCATCTGCACCTACGCCTGTCCCGTCGGCGCCCTCGAACTGGTTCAGACGCAGCCAAGAGGGTTACGACGTGAACTCCGCGTATGATGTCGTCGTCGTCGGAGCGGGGCCCGGCGGCTCGACGGCTGCCCGGTTCGCTGCCGACGCCGGATTGAGCGTACTGCTCCTGGAGAAGCGCCAGGAGATCGGCGCTCCGGTGCGATGTGCTGAGGGAGTCGGCACTCAGACGCTGCGACGGTTCATCGAACCGGAGCCGCGCTGGGTCGCCCAGGTCATCAACCGGTGTCGCCTGGTCGCTCCCAACGGGAAGTACGTCGAGATCACGGCGCCCGGAGAGGGACTCATCCTCGAGCGGAAGCTCTTCGACCGTCGGCTGGCGGAGCTCGCCGCCGAGACGGGAGCCCAGGTCCGGGTCAAAGCGCGCGTTACGGACGTCCTCCGCGACGGCGACCAGATCGCCGGCGTGCGCGTGAAGTACCAGGGTTCCAGCCACGATGTCCGCGCGAAGGTGGTAATCGCCGCCGACGGCGTCGAGTCCCAAATCGCTCGGTGGGCGGGGCTCAACACGCTCAGCAGGCTGGTCGATATGGATGTCGCGGCGCAGTATCTCGTGTCGGACGCTCGCCTCGACGCGCCGGACTGCTGTACGTTCTACATCGGCACGGTGTATGCGCCGGGGGGCTACGGATGGGTCTTTCCCAAGGGACCCAACCTGGCGAACATCGGGCTGGGCATCTCGCCGAAACACACGACACGCCATCGGGAAACCGCGTTGGACTGCCTGAACCGTCTGATGGCACGGTTTTTCCCGAATGCGTCCATCGTGGCGACCGTCGTTGGGGGCATTCCCATCGACGGCAAGCCGCGCCCGATCTCCGCCAACGGGTTGATGGTGATCGGCGACGCCGCTCATCAGGCAGACCCGATGACCGGCGGCGGCATCACCAACGCGATGATCGCCGGACAGCTCGCCGCCCAGGTGGCAGCGTCGGCGATCCGCCAGGGCGATCTTTCGGGTGAAATGCTCCGTCAGTACGATGAGCGCTGGCAGAAGGAAGTCGGTAGGGCGTTTAAGCCGATCCTGAGCATCCGCGACCAGGTGATGGAGTTCGAGGACAGTTTCTTCGACGAGCTCGCGGAGATGCTGCACGGTCGCGCGCGATTGACCCTGGTGGATGTCTTTCGCATGGCGATACGGACGCGACCGCGTCTGCTGTGGGACCTGGGACAGCTCGTCGCGATGGGTTGGTTCTGACACGATCCGAGGTGAAGGCTGGTGATGTCGGAGAAGCCGGCTCTATGGGCGCGTCTGCAGTCGATCCTCGACGAGCGCGGGGCTGGATACGTCGTGCTCGTCGATCCAGATCGCGTGTTGAACGCCGACATCCGCGTGCTCGCTGAGAACGCGATGCGTGCGGGAGTCGATGCGTTCCTGGTCGGCGGTAGCCTGCTCATGAGCGACCGGCTGGACGCCACGGTGAAGGGGCTGCGCGAAGCGTCTCCGCTGCCCACGATTCTCTTTCCCGGAGCTTCGAGCCAGCTTTCGCGCCACGCAGACGGTCTGCTCTTTCTCAGCCTGGTCAGCGGACGAAACCCGGACTACCTCATCGGGGAACACGTCCGAGCCGCGCCCATCGTGCGCGACTACGGACTGGAGGCGATCCCGACGGGTTACATGCTCATCGACGGCGGGACGTGCAGCTCGGTTCAGTTCATGAGCGGCACGCAGCCCATTCCGAGGGACAAGTCCGACATCGCAATCGCTCACGCGCTGGCATCCGCCTACCTGGGGCTGCGAATCCTCTACCTCGAAGCGGGAAGCGGCGCACGGTTCCCCGTACCCGACGAGATGATTCGCCGCGTAGACGAGAGTGTCAGCCTGCCGATCATCGTCGGCGGCGGAATCTCGAAGCCGGAGGACGCGGGCTCGCGGGTAGTCGCGGGAGCCAGCTTCATCGTGACGGGCACCGCCCTGGAACGCGACCCGCGCGGTTCGCTGATGGGCGAACTGAGCGACGCCGTGCACGCGGCGGCGCGTGCGCGACGGCGACGGCTGAGCCCTGACGCATGACGGATCGGCGGAACGCGCGTCCTTGACGCTCTGCGGGTGCGCCTGGTATGCTTCACTAGCACTCAGGGCTGTTGAGTGCTAACCGGAGCTGACGATATGCACGGAGACCGAGAAGAGCTCACTCCCAGGCAGTTCGAGGTGCTGGCGGCGATCGTCCGGTGTCACCTCGACACGGCGGAGCCCGTCGGGTCCAAGACGCTCGTCGCCGAATTCGGCTTGCGGATCAGCGCCGCCACCGTTCGGCACGTGATGGGCGAGCTGGAGACCATGGGATACCTCGACCAGCCGCATACGTCCGCTGGCAGAGCGCCGACCGAACTGGCGTACCGCTACTTCGTCGACCGCCTGCAGGAGCCGGAAGGGCGCACGGGCGATGCGGACGACGTGCAACGCTCCGAGGTGCTCTCCCGATTCAGCGATGCGACACTCGATCAGCTCGAAGACCTGTTCCTGCTCACATCACGGCTTCTGTCGCACATCTCACGGCACATCGGCGTCGTCGTCAGTTCCGAGCTGCGGGACAGCGTGCTGAGACGGATCGAGATCGTGCGTCTCGGAGGGGCGCAGCTCCTCGTCGTACTGGTCACGCAGCCGGGTCTCGTCAGACACCGGATGTTCGCCATTGAGCAGCACGTCACGAGCCAAGAGCTCGACGCCGTTTCCTCGCTGCTGAACGAACGGCTCGCGGGTCGTCGGCTTCGAGACATCCAGGGGATCGCCTCTGAGAGCGAGGCGTTGTGCGCGATGTTCGAGGGTCGCCATCTGCCTTTGGCGGTGGAGATCGCCCGACGCGCGTTCCTGCGAGGCTATGAGGAAGACGTCTACTGGGACGGCGCGCGGAACCTCGCGATACAGCCGGAGTTCCTCGACGGGATGCGCGCCCATGCGGTTCTGCAAGCGCTCGAATCGAGGGAGTCGCTAGCCGAGCTCTTCAGCGGGTTCGGCGGCAAGGGAACGTCTGGCGATCCGCTGGTGCGCGTTCTCATCGGGACGGAAATCGCTCGTGAAGGCATGGAGCAGTGCAGCGTGATCGCCGCTCCGTATCGGCTTCCCGGACACGTTGCGGGAACCATTGGGATCATCGGACCGATGCGGATGGAGTATTGGCGGCTCATTCCGCTGGTGAAGTGGACGGCGCACGCGATGTCGAGCTTTGGGACGCCGCAACACATCGGCGATGCCGGGACAGAGGGATGAACGACATGGTGGACGACGCGTTCGACGAGTCGGCAGGGACTTCGAGTCCTGCGACTCCAGACGAACTCGACCAAGAAAACGCGCGACTGCAGAAACGCCTTCGGGCGTTCGAGGAAGATATCGCAGAGCTCAAGGCGAAGCAGGATCAACTGCTTCGCACGGCGGCGAGCTACGACAACAGCCGCCGTCGCGCCGAACGCGATCTGGAAGACAGCCGCAAGTACGCCGTCGAGTCCTTCGCGAAGCGGATGCTTCCCGTGGCGGACAGCCTCCGGCGCGCCGTTGATGCCGCCAGGTCGGCTGCGGACGCCTCCGGGCTCGTGGAAGGCGTCGATATGGTTCTCAAGCAGCTCGACGATGCGCTACAGAGCGAGGGCGTGACGATCATCGAAGCCGTCGGCTCGACGTTCGACCCGAACTACCATGAAGCCGTCGCTCAGCATGCGACTTCGGAGGTTCCCGAGAACACGGTCGTCGCAGAGCTCCAGAAGGGGTACTTGCTGCACGACCGTCTGCTCCGGGCTTCGTCCGTGCTGGTCGCGGTAGCTCCCTCGGAATAGATCGACAGGCTTCTCGTTTCGCTCCTGGATAGGACTCGATGACACCTCCGCGCGACCACTACGAAGTACTCGGCGTTCAGCGGGATGCCTCCGACGATGACATCCGCAAGGCATACCGCCGTCTCGCGGTCAAGTACCATCCGGACAAAAACCCCGGCGACGACGAGGCGGCTGAGCGCTTCAAGGAGGTGGGCGCTGCGTACCAGTGCCTGTCCAACGCGGACTCGCGTGCGTACTACGACCGTCACGGACACGAGGGCGTCCGGGGATCGCAGGGCGGCTTCGACTTCACGACGACCGACTTCACCGACCTGTTCTCCCAGGTGTTCGGGGACTTCGGCGACCTGTTCGGCGGGGGCTCTCGGACGCGACGCGGCAATGACATCCGGTACGACGTCGAGTTGACCCTCGAAGAAGCCCACGCCGGCAAGTCGATTCCTGTCGAACTGGAGCGATTCGACGCCTGCGGAACCTGCAAGGGCAGCGGAGTCAAGCCCGGCAGCACGATGAAGTCGTGCGCTCAGTGCGGAGGGCGCGGTCGGGTCGTGTTCCAGCAAGGGTTCTTCAGCGTGCAGCAGACGTGTCCACGCTGCCAGGGGCGCGGCGAGATCATGACAGACCCCTGCGGCGAGTGCCGAGGGCTGGGACGCGTGCGCGGCGTGCAGAAACTGAACGTGACGATCCCGCGTGGCGTCGACGACGGCATGGTGCTGCGCATGAACGGACAGGGCGATGCCGGTCGGATGGGAGCGCCGGCGGGGAACCTGCTGGTCGGCGTGCACGTCAAGGCGCATCCGCTTTTCCAGCGCAAGGGCGACGACCTGCTGCTCGACTGGCGGCTCACAATGGTCGAGGCTGCGCTGGGTACGCGACTCCGCGTTCCCATCATCGGGGGCGAGGAACCGATCGTCATTCCCGAAGGCACGCAGACCGCCGACACGTTCACGCTGCGCGGCAAAGGCATGCCCCACCTGCAACGCAACGGCAGCGGCGACCTGAAAGTGCGCGTCTTCGTCGAGACGCCGACGCGGCTATCGGACCGCGACCGCGAGCTCTTGCGCGAGTTCGCTGAGCAGCGTCAGGAGCTCGACGGCGACGAGGCGGATCCCAAACGAGGTCAGAAGTCCGACCCCTACGCGCGGCGCAAGCACAAGCGCGGGTTCTTCGAGGCGGTCGGCGACTTCTTCAGCGGTCAAGACGCCAGGTCTGACGACGAATGAACGATCCGTCGTTCTGGGCGCAGATACAGGTCGTCACTCACACCGAAGCGGTCGAAGCCGCGACTTTCCATCTCACGGAGCTCGGAGCCGTCGGCGTCGCGTCCCATCAGGAATGCGACGATATCGGCGGATCCCGGGTCACGATCACCGCGTACTTCCCGATGGGCGACGACGTGGGCGACCTCGTCGTGCGCGTCCGCGATCTCGTCAACAGTCTCGGCGATCACGGTCTGCGAACCGACCCCGGATGGGTTTCGCTGAAGCCGTTGCGGATCGAGAACTGGGCGACCGCGTGGCGCTCTCACTTCAAACCCCATCGGTTCGGGGAGCGGTTGATCGTCGCGCCGACCTGGGAGGAACTGGGAGACGTTGGGGCCGCCGCCGTCGTTCGTCTGGACCCCGGGATGGCGTTCGGCACGGGGGCGCACGCATCGACGCGGTTGGTTCTCGATCAGATGACGGGCATCGATCTGTCCGGCAAACGAGTTCTCGACGTGGGTACCGGCTCCGGCATCCTCGCCATCGCGGCGATCAAGCTAGGGGCTGCCTCCGCGCTCGCGGTGGACAACGATCCGGACGTGCTGCCGGTCGCAGTCGACAACTGCCGAACCAACGGCGTCCAAGACGTGGTCGAGATACGCCAGGGCAAGATATCGGACGTTTCGGGAGACTTCGACCTCGTCCTCATGAACATCCTGGCGGATGTCATCGTCCCTGCGCTGGGCGATGTGGCGCGCGTGCTAAAGCCTGATGGAACCTGCCATCTCTCCGGCATCACGTCGCCGGAGGGCGACAAGGTGCGCGACGCGCTGCTGAATCACTGTCTCCGAATCGTCGAGCAGCGCGAGAACGAGGGCTGGGTTGCGATCTCCGCCACGTTCGCCGCGCGCAGCTAGCTA
>VGLH01000162.1 GCA_016866785.1 Candidatus Poribacteria bacterium | reverse complement strand
CTCGCTGCCGGCGGTCTGTTGGGTGTGGGCGAGAACGTATTCGCGGTGCAGGCGTCCGACAAGGAAGGCAACGTGACCTTCCTCGAATGGCGCTTCACCATCGTCACGGATCCCCCGAGCAAGCCCGTGTTCGACGCGGTCTCCGAGTACACGAACACGAAGTCGGCGCGTCTCGCCGGAGCTGTCAGCGGCATCGTTGGCTCCGGATCGGTGACGGTCGATCTGACCGTGAACGGCGTTCCGGCGGGCGTGTCGCTGATCGACACCGCGTCGATCAGCAGCGGCACGGGTCGGTTCGCGTTCACGAACGTTCCTCTGCGCGAGGGCGTGAACACGATCATCGCGCGCGCTCAGGACAGCGCCGGCAACGTGTCCGACCGCTCGGATACGCTGTCGTTGTCGCTCGACACGGTCGCGCCGACGGTGCGCCTGCGTGTCGTCAGTCCATCGACGCCCGGTATCCTGCAGCCGCTGCCGGCGATCACGTCCAAGCCTGAGCTGGCGCTGGTCGGCACCGTCTCCGACAACACGGGGCTGCCGCCCGCGAAGATCGAGCTCATCGTGAACGGCTCACCGGTCGCGGTGACGCCCGTTGCGCCGCAGGTGAACACGACCGTGACGCTGGTAGAAGGTCAGAACCTGCTACAGCTCGTCGCGACGGACGCTGCCGGCAACATCGGCTCCGGCTCCGAGTGGAAGGTCGTGCTCGACACGACGCCGCCGTCGATCGCCCCGGGCGCGTTCACTGCGTTGCCATCGCTGGTCGCCGGACAGGTTCAACTGCGGTGGGAGGGCGACTCGGCTCGCGACATCGCGTCCGTCCGAGTCTACAGGACGGAAGGCGGCGCGCCGATCCGTGATGCGTCCGCGCTCACGCCGATTGCGTCGGTGCCGTTGTCGCAGGCGGCGAGCTACGTGGACCGCGTCACTGAAGGCGTGACCTACACCTACGCGCTGACCGGCGTGGACAGTGCCGGCAACGAAGCGAAGAGCATCGTGTCGCGCAGCCAGAACGTGACCGTCCTCAGCGCGATTGGCGGGGACGCGCGCTACGCGCGTCTCGACGGATCGCGAGTGACGGTGCGCGTCCCGGCAGATGCGCTCTTCACGAACCGCACGCTCCGGGCCCTCGTCGCTATCGAGCCTGCGGACTTGGCTGCCCTGCCGGCATTGACGGTCAACTCGACGCCAGTGGTGGAGGGGGCATTCGCGATCAATGCGCGCCTGTCCTCCGGCGCTCTGGTTGGGTCGCAGAACCCGAATGGCGGGTTCCTGTCCCCAGCGACGCTGATCATCCCCGTCCTGCCGGAGTTGCTGACGGCGGAGCACCTGCCGACCGTGTACCAATGGTCTGCGGCTGAAAGCCAGTGGCGCAGCCTGACGACGGTTGTCGATGCGGCGGCTGGGGTCGTGACCGCAGCCATCCCGTCGAGCGGGGTCTACCAGTTGGTCGATCTGACTCGCGACACGGTGCTTCCGACCATCGCGGACCTGAAGCCCGCATCTGGAACGGTCATCGAGACCTTGCTGCCCACGCTGACAGCGACGGTCACCGATGATTCCGAGTTGCGCGGCGTGCGATTCGTCGTGGTCGAGAACGGGACGGATCGCGCCATCACGGGAACCCCGACGGTCACGCCGTCACCGACCAGCTCCAAGATGCATCTGGTCTCGTTCACGCTGCCTGCGGGCACGTTGTCCGACGGCAAGACGTTCGAGCTGGCGATCCTCGTCGAGGATCTGTTTGGGAACATCGGGCGCGCGTCCACCAGTGTCGAGGTGAAGCTGCCCGACTCGCAGCCTCCGGTCGTTCTCTCGGCGAAGCCGGGCTACCCGAACGCTGAGGCGGACACGATCAAGACGCTGCTCCCGACGATTGAGATCGTCCTTCGTGACGAAAAGTCGTCGGTTGGGAGCGTGCGATTCCTCGTAGACGGCGCCGAACTCCCGATGGCTCCCATGATCTCGCAGGTGGACGTCGACGGGAAGTCCGCGACCCGCGCTGCCGTCACCTTCCCGCTCGAGTATTGGACGGCGGAGAAGGCGATGGCGAGCGGCGGTAAGCACACGATCGAGGCGCGATTCACCGACAGCATTGGCAACGCCGGAACGCTGTCGTGGTCAGTCATCGCCGCGATCAGCGACACGGTCGCCCCGAAGCTCGAGCGCGTCACGGTTGCGGACATCGCGACGCTGACGCCGGACCTGGCGCTCGTCATCACCGAAGCCGCGAGCAAGCCGGTGACGTTGATCCGCGCCACCGTCGACGGAGCCTCGGTGCCGGTCGCGAGCTTGTCGCCCAAGGCGACGGCTGACGGCATCGCGCTCAAGGTTCCCGAAGGCGTGCTGCTCGTCGAGGGCGCACACGAGTTCCGGTTCGCGCTTGCCGATGCAATCGGCAACGTGGGAAGCGGGTCCTCGACGGTGACGATCACGCTCGTCGATCGGATCCCGCCGACGATCCTCGGGTTCCTGCCGGATGGCGTCACGGACACGCTGACGCCCGATCTGCTCATTGCTTACGAAGAAGCGCGCAGCGAGCCGATCCGCGTAGCGAGCCTGTCGATCAACGGGCAGAAGGTGGACCTCACCACCGTGTCTCCGGTCGTGGAGAGCGGCTTGGTGACCGTGTCGGTTCCTCAGGGGCTGCTGCGGTCGGCGGGCAAGGTCGATGTCGCGATGACCATCGAGGACGCCGCCGGCAACCCGGCGACGCAGGCGTGGACATTCAACATCGTCCTGGGCGATGCCGAAGCGCCGCGAGTGCTCAACGTGCTGCTCAATGGTCAGGTCGCGCCCGGATCGGATGGGCTCGTGCGCTCGCTGACACCGACCATCGAGCTTCGACTGTCGGAGCCCGATGCGCTGGCGAGTCTCCAGCTCACGATCAACGACAAGCCGCTGACGGCTGGTCAGCTCGCCGGCTTGTCGCTGCTGCCTCCCGACGAAGCGCTGCCATCGCGCGCTGTGCTGCCGCTGTCGGCTGGCGTTTTGCCGGATGAGGGCACGTACACCTTGAAGGCGTTGCTGCAAGACGCGGCGGGCAACCAGGCGGCGTGGGAGTACGTCCTGCGCGTCCGGTTCCCGGATGCCAGCGCGCCGAATGTGCTGTCGTTCAGCCCGACGGGGCTCATCAACAGCACGACTCCCACGGTACGGCTCGACGCCTCGGAGACCGGAGGCATCAGCGCGGTCACCGTGCTGGTGGATGGCAAACCGGTCGCGGCGAACGTGAACATCGGCACGGTCGCGAACCCGAAGGTGGACCCGTGGCCCGTGTCGTTCCAGATTCCGTCTGGCGTGCTATCGCCGGTCGGAGCACACACTGTCGAGGTGACGCTGACGGACCTGGACGGCAATCGCGCCGGGCTCCAGTGGAAGCTCAACGTCGACTCGGTTGCGCCGCGCGTGTTGTTGCAGTTGCCTGCGGACAAGAGCAAGCTCGTCGTCGGGCGTCCGGACCTGAACGTGCTGTTCGCCGAAGACTCCGGTCTGAAGCAGGCGGAGTTCTTCCTGAACAACGCGTCCATCGGATCGGTCGACGGCTCCAAGGTGGCGGGCAACTTCGTGACGCTGCGTGTGCCGAACGCCCTGCGCGACGGCGACTACCAGGTCGTCGCTCGCCTGACGGACCTCGCCGGCAATGCGACCGAAGCGCGCTGGGGATTCTCGATCCTCCGCGATACGGTCGCGCCGGTCGTGACGCGCCAGTTGCCCACGCCGGACAGCGCCATCGAGCTCAGTCGTCCGAAGATCCTCGCCGAGCTGTCCGATCAGGGATCGGCACTCGACCTGCTGAGCCTCAAGCTCTTCGTGGACGATCAACGCGTCCGTCCGTCCATCCAGGACGGCAAGGTCGTGACGTTCGTGCCTGAGACCGAGCTCAAGCTCGGAGATCATCGGGTGCGCGTCGAGGTCGCCGACGTCGCTGGGAACGTGACGACGCAGTCGTGGACGTTCCGCTACGAGGCGGCTCCGTGGGTCGCCGAGACCTATCCGCAGGACGGAACTCAGTTGGGTCTGCAGCCTCGCATCGGGTTCCGATTCGCGGATGATTTCTCGGGCGTCGACTCGTCGGCGATCCAGGTCTCGGTGCGGCGAAACGGACGAGAGGTTCCGGGAACCCTGCAGGTCGCTCCGGCGAGCGGCGGCGGCGTTCTGTCAGCGCCGCAGGCGCCGCTCATGTCGATGGTGACCCCGACCGAGGTGTGGTTCACTCCGAGCGATCGGAGCGGATTGAAGCCGGGCGTCTACATCGTCGAGGGTCGCGTCCGCGACAACGCTGGGCTGGAAACCGTGACTCGGTGGTCGTTCTCGGTGGCGGAAGCCGCGCTGATGAGCGCACCGCGCATCCTCGGACAGGGCGTGCCGACTGGTGACGAAGGCAGAATCGAGTTCTTCGTCGCTCAGGCAGCGACCGTCGAGGTGATGTTCTTCACGGTCGATGGGCAACTGCTCGGTTCCGAGCGGCAGGACGTTCCGGCGGCGGCAGGTATGACGCGCGTCAGCGTGCCGCTGAGCGGTCGCAACGCCCTGGGCGAGCGGCTGGCGACCGGCATGCACATCGGCGTCGTGCAGGTTCGCGCGGGAGATCGTGTCGAACGACGCACGGTCAAGTTCCTCGTTCGCTAGTCGAACGCAACATCGAATCGAGGAGGGGCGCGCAAGTCGCGCCCCTTTCTCTTTCCAGAGTCCGTGCTGATCGGGGAAGTTGACATGCGCGAGCGGAGGTCTATGCTGAAGCGCCGAGTCTTTCGCCATGGACCGTACGGTGCTGGAGCCCAAGCATGCGCGTCGTCATCTTCGGGGCGAGCGGGCGTACTGGACGCCGGGTCGCCGAAACCGTGGTGGCTCGCGGCATGGACACAGTCGCCGTCGTGCGCGTCGCGCGACCGGCCGCGCCGTTCGATCCCTTGGTTCGCGTTGAGCAGCGGAACCTCGACAATGACGAAACCATCGGCGATCTGCTGACCGATACGTCAGGCGTCGTGTGCGCCTTCGGTCCCCACCCTCCGTTCACGGAGCATTTCTGCGGATCGCTGACCCAGCGCATCATCCGTGCGATGGTCGACGTGGGAGCACGACGCCTCGTCTGCGTGACGGGAGCCATGGCGAGCGGTCCGTCTCCCAAGGTCTCGGCTCCGATGCGCCGTATGGCGGCGATGTTCGAGCGACGCTACCCCAATCTGGTGAACGACCGCCGACGGCAAGAGCAGGCTGTGACAGAGAGCGAGCTAGAGTGGACGGTCATCAAACCTCCACGACTGACGGACGGACTCGCAACGGGCAATGCCCGGATTGGATCCGACGTCCGGGTCGGGCTCATGTCGAGTGTCTCGCGTGCCGATCTGGCATTCGCGACCGTGTCGATGCTTGAGAACGGCCTGCACGTTCGAGAGGCGGTCTACATCCGGTCGTAACGGCGGATATTGGGGGACGAGGTGGCGGACAAGACCGTGCGTGAGCAGTCCGAGGACCTGGAGGACGCCTTCCTCTCGCCGTATGCGCTGCGCAGCCGCGAATCACGCGGGCGGGCTCACCCAATCGATCCGTGCGACGTCCGGACCGAGTTCCAGCGGGACCGCGATCGCATTCTCCATTCCAAGGCGTTTCGCAGGCTCAAGGGCAAGACCCAGGTCTTTCTCGCGCCGCTCGGTGATCACTATCGCACCCGATTGACGCACACGCTGGAGGTGTCTCAGATCGCCCGTACCATCGCGCGCGGGCTGAGGCTCAACGAAGACCTGACCGAGGCGATTGCGCTGAGCCACGATCTGGGTCACACGCCGTTCGGACACGCGGGCGAAGGTGTTCTCGCCAGATATCATCCCGACGGATTTCGTCACGACGAGCAGTCACTGCGGGTTGTGGACTTCCTCGAGAACGAGGGCACCGGGCTCAACCTGACGTATGAGACTCGCGACGGCATCAGCGCGCACTCGAAGGGCAAGGGCCCTATCGCGCCGAGCGGCGCGGCTACGCGGAGCTGCGAAGGCGTTGTCGTGCGCTATGCGGACGTCATCGCCTATCTGAACCACGATATCGAGGATGCCCTCCGAGCCGAGGTGCTAGACTCCAAAGACCTGCCAGCGGAACCTCTTCGTGTGCTCGGATCAAGCCGTGGCGAGCGCATCGGCACGATGGTCACGAGCGTCATCATTGCGAGTCAGGGACGAGGCACCGTCACGATGAGCTCGGATGTGCTCGCGGCTTCCGAAGCGCTCAAAGGGTTCATGTACGAACGCGTCTATCCGGCGGAATCGCTGCTGGCGGAAGTGCGGAAGGCGATGGGCATCCTCGAAGCGCTGATGGAATACTACGTCGCCAATCCTGCCGACCTTCCTCCGTTCTACGCGGACATCGCCGAAGCCCAGGGCGCTCACCGCGCTGCCTGTGACTACGTCGCAGGCATGACCGACCGATTTGCGCTAGACTTATACACCGAGCGATTCATCCCGAAGGTGATCGGCTACTCGTAGACCCACGCGAGCTTCGTGAAGCGGAAGGCTCCGGACCGATGAAAGCACGCCGGATCGTAGGCATCGCGACGGTACTCATGTGCGCGTTGTTGGCATCGACAAGCTGCGGCAGGAAGGATACGACTTCGACCATCCGAATCGGCGTAGCGGCGCCACTGACGGGTAGCGGCGCGACGTACGGTGCGCTCATCCGAATGGGGGCAGAACTGGCGCAGGAGGAGATCAACGCGGCTGGCGGGATCCAGGGCAAGCAGCTCGAGCTCGTCTTCGGCGATGACCAGGCGCGCGAGGACCAGGCGGTGGCAGTCGCCACGAAGTTCTCCAATGATCCCTCCATCGTCGCCGTGGTTGGTCACTTCAACTCGATCTGTTCCATGGCGGGCAAGCCCATCTACCAGCGCGCGAAGGTCGTGGAGTTCTCGCCCGGATCAACGAACGTCGACGTCACGAAGGGCAGTGAGTGGACGTTCCGAAACCTCTACCACGACGACTACCAGGGCACGTTCCTCGCCAGCTACGCGAAGAGAGTTCTGAACTTGAGCAGAATCGCGGTATTCTTTGACAACGACGACTACGGCAGTGGGCTCAAGAACGCCTTCATGAAGGAGGCAGAGGCGGTCGGGTTGGAGATTGTCGGGACACCGGAAGCGTATCAACGCGAGCAGACTCTCGACTTCTCGTCCGCCATCGACAAGTTCGCGGCACTGAAGCCGGACGCCGTCTTCATTGCTGGTCTCTACAACGAGGCTGCGTCCATCGTGAAGCAGACGCGGGAGAAGGGCGTGAACGTTCCGTTCCTGGCGGCGGACGGCGTGAGCTCCCAGGGCTACATCGACATCGCCGGCGAGGCGGCCGAGGGAACCTACATCACGACGCCCTTCATCGTGCATCCCGACATCGGCGGACCTGCCGCGCAAGCGTTCCGCGTGGCGTTCGAGGCGAAGTTCAAGCAGGTTCCCGATACTTGGGCGGCGCTCACCTACGACGCTGTCAAGCAGACCGTCGCGGCGATCACCAAGGTCGGCGCCAACCGCCAAGCCATCCGCGACGAGTTCGCCGCGACGACCTCCGCCGAGACCGCGTACCAGGGGGTCACGGGTCCGACGTACTTCGACGAGAACGGGGACTGTCTCAAGCCAGCGTATGTCACGGTCGTCAAAGACGGCGAGTTCGTGCCGGCTGAGAAGCAAGCTCAATAGGCTCTGGCAC
>VGLH01000161.1 GCA_016866785.1 Candidatus Poribacteria bacterium | reverse complement strand
CACCCCGTCGCGGCGGCTCCCGGGTACGAGTTGTACTACTTGTGGATGCTCGCCGGCGACCGACGCAAGCTCATTCCGTACGACGACCCGCAGCACGCGTGGGTGAAGAAGTAGCCATCGCGGGCGGGACGTCCCACGACTCGGAAAGGCGTGGTATGAACGCTTCGATGTACGAATATATGCGCATCGGTGTCGTGCACTTCATGGCGTTCCCGGACTGCATGTCGGGAGAAGGGCCCATCCTGGAGACGGTCACGCGGATCGCCGAGGACCCCTTCTTCAACGCGATCGAGATCACGTCGGTGCGTGACGACAACGTTCGTCGCCAGGTCAAAGCCGTGGTCGATGTCTCCGGCATGGCGCTGGCATACGCTGCCCAGCCGGTGATCCTCTCGGGCAAGCTGAACCTGAACGCGCTCGACGAGGACGACCGGATCCGAGCCCTGTCCGCGCTCCGCGATTGCGTCGATGAGGCGGTCGAGCTCGGAGCCAAGAGCGTCGCGATCCTCAGCGGGCCCGATCCTGGAGAGTTGCATCGCGAGCGAGCCACGGCGATCCTCGCGTCGTCACTGCAGGACCTGTGCGACTATGCCCACCCGAGCGGCATCGGCATCACGCTGGAGACGTTCGACCGGACGATCGACAAACGCGCGCTGATCGGGCCCTCCGAAGAAGCCGTCCGACTCGCCGAGCTGGTGAACCGTGGCAACTTCGGACTGCTCATCGACCTGTCCCACCTGCCTCTGCAGTTCGAATCGCCGTACAAGGCGCTGCACACCACGCAGCCATACCTGGTTCACGCGCATATCGGCAACTGCGTGATGGGCGACCGTTCGCACCCAGCCTACGGCGATCTCCATCCGCACTTCGGCATCGCTGGCGGCGAGAACGGCGTCGACGAAGTTGCCGAGTTCCTTCAGGTTCTGCTCGACATCGGCTACCTGGAACCGTCGGAGGACCCGCCGTTGCTGAGCTTCGAGGTGAAGGCGCTGCCTGGGCAGAGCGCAGCGCTGGTTCTCGCGAACGCGAAGCGCACGCTCATCGAGGCGTGGGCACGTCTGTAGCGGGAAGAACGGACACGAACCGGGCTAAGCGCCTTCGTGGTCGCGAACCCACCGGTGAACCGTGCGCGAGGAGATGCGGAGCATCTTCGCTGCCAGTTCCTTGTTGCCTTCCGCCCGCCGAAGTGTTTCCTGGATGGCTGCGGACTTGATATCGTCCATCGACGACCCGAGTGGGATGTGTAGGATGTCTGAAGGGGCGTCGCCGTTTGCCGTGAGCTCCGGCGGAAGATCGCGCGGGGTGATGACGGAGTCGGTCGAGAGGATCACCGCGCGCTCGATCACGTTCTCGAGCTGGCGGACGTTGCCGGGCCAGTGGTAGTTCGTGAGAGCCCGCATCGCGGCGGTCTCGACGCCGTGGATGGGTCGCTCGTTGCGCTCCGAGTAGCGACGCACGAAGTGGTGCACCAGTAGTGGGATGTCTTCCCGACGCTGCCGAAGCGGCGGAAGCTCGACGCGGACGACGTTGAGCCGGTAATAGAGCTCCTCGCGGAACGACCCATTCTCGACGGCTCGCTCCAAATCCTGGTTGGTCGCGGCGATCAGTCGCACATCCACCGGGATCGGGCGCGACCCGCCGAGGGGCTCGATCGTGCTTTCCTGGATGGCACGCAGCAGTTTGACCTGCACGTGCGGAACCATCTCCGCGACTTCGTCCAGCAGCAGCGTCCCCGTGTGCGCCTGCTGGAACCGTCCGATGCGCCGCCCGGTCGCACCGGTGAATGCGCCCTTCTCGTATCCGAACAGCTCGGACTCGATCAGCGTTTCCGGCAGCGCCGCCGCGTTCACCGTCACAAACGGCTTGTCGCGGCGGAGACTCAGTTGGTGGATCGCTCTGGCGATCACCTCTTTGCCGGTGCCCGTCTCGCCCTGAATCAGAACCGTCGCGGTCGTCGGCGCGACCTGCTGAATCAGATTCAGGATGCGGAGAACCCCTGAGCTCTGACCCACCACGTTCCGCACGCCTCGTGTGCGTTCCAGCTCGTCGCGCAGGATTCGGTTCTCCGCGACGAGCACTCGGCGTTCCAGCGCCTTCATGACGATCGGCACGAGCACGCCACGTGACAACGGTTTCTCGATGAAGTCGTCCGCCCCCTCTTTCATGGCGCGTACCGCGCTCTCGACCGTGCCGAACGCCGTCATGACGATGACCTGCATCTCAGGCGCGACACGCTTCGCCGCAACCAACAACTCGATGCCATCCATGCCAGGCATCCTGAAGTCGGTCAACAGGAGGTCCGGCACTTCGGCTCGTATCAGCTCCAGCGCTTCCTCGCCGCTTCGAGCGGTTCTGACCTCGGTTTCCTCCTTGCGGAGGATCCGGGCGACCGATTCGCGGACGGAGTCCTCGTCGTCGACGACTAGGACCGAGCGTCGGGCGCCGTCGTCGGTACCGAAGGGCGGCGACTTCGGCAGTGCGCCGGTTGGGGCTGGGTCTTGGGAGCGCTCAGGCATCGTCGTCGGCTTCCTTGGGGCAGGGCAGCACGATGCGGAACGTCGCGCCGGCTCCGTTGCCGTCCTCGCACTCGATGGTTCCGCCGTGGGCGTGAACCACCTCCCGCACATATGACAGCCCCATGCCCAATCCCTTTTCCTTCGTCGTGAAGAGCGGCTGGAAAATCTGGTCGCGCACGGAAAGCGGGATCCCCGCCCCGGAGTCGGCAACGCGGATCACCAGTCCGTCGTCCTGACGCGAGCATGCGACCCGCAACTCGCCTCCATCCGCCATCGCGTCGAGGCTGTTTCGCACGAGGTTGAGCAGGACGCGGCGGAACTGCTCGGCATCCGCCATGACCGGCGGCACGTCCGCGAGGTCGAGGTACGCGGTCACCCTCGCCTGCCTGAGCTCGGGCCACAGGAACCCCATCTGCTGCCGGATCAGCGGCGGCAGATCGACCCGTTCCAGTCGCACCTGCGGCATACGACCCATGTTCAGATAGTCGCGGATCGTGTCGTTCATCTTGCCGGCTTCCTGCAACACGCTCGACAGCAGAGCCCTGGCTTCGTCCACGTGGGAGCCATCCAGGGCATCCAGCTCGTCCGACAGCAGTTCCAGGTTCAGTATCACCGAACTGAGCGGATTGCGGATCTCATGCGCCATCTGCGACGCCATCTTGCCGATGGCTGCCATCTTCTCCGACTGGACCAGCCGCTCTTGGGACTCGAACAGAGCCGACGTCCGGTCGCGAACCTCGTGTTCGAGCCTTCCCGTGAGTTCCGCCAGCGCGGCGTTGGATTCCTGGAGCTTCGTCGTCAGGATGGCGAATTGCTCCTTCTCGGACAGGATCTGCTGGTGGAGCGCCTCCGAATACGCCTCCAGCGCGATCCCCATATCGAAGATCAGCACGCGCGAAATCGCCAGCAAGTAGGGCAGGACCTCATCGGCGGCTCTGCCACTCGAAGCCAGGTGGTCCGCCGCCATCGGGAATAGGATCGACTGGTACAACTGCACGGCGCCAATGTACCAGTTGGGATCGAGCCCGATCCGATGGTGCACTCGACCGATGTCCCGTCGACGCTGGCAGTACGCCTCGTCAAAGACCCCCTCGAACAGTTGGAGCAAGTAATCACGCTGCAGGGCGCGAAGACGCTCCGCCATCTGAGCGCTCTCGACGTAGCGCCGCGTCTCCTCGAACCGCCGCAGATGAACGTAGAACCGCTCGACGATCTCATCGACTCGTAACTGCACTAGTGGTCGGAGATCGCGCAACCGGTCCGAGTCGTCATCGGTCAGGCTCAGGAACATGCGCGTTCTGGAGTGCCGCCTGGACGTGTCGGCAGCTCGGGATGGATTCGGGTCCTGTGAAGCCGCTGGCGGAACGGTCCGTGTCGTCTCGGAGTCGTGCGACCGATTCACGTCGCGCGTCAAGTCGCTGCCCGGTACCGTCTCCATGTCGCCCTCCCGTGTCTCAGGTGAGTGCGACATTATGTCCTACGGATCGCGGAGACGCAAGGGCGCACGATGGAATCGCAGCAACAGACTCAGAGGGAACGCGCTAGTCGCAAGCGTGATAGTCTTCGAGCCGGCGCGCTGTCTCGGATTCCAGGATCCGGCGGATCGCCTGCTGCTCCAACTGGCGCACGCGTTCACGGCTGACGTTGAGCTTCGCGCCGATCTCCTGGAGCGTATAGACCTCCGAATCGACGCCGTAGTGCCATCGCAACACCTGCGCTTCGCGGCTGGGCAGGCTCTCGAGGGCTGATCGCAGATCGTTGCCTAGGTCACGATGGATGGCTTCGGCATCCGGGCTCTGGTCGGCAGACGTCAGGTATTCCGACAGGCTCATCATCTCATCGCCCGTCAACTCGTCGAGCGATACGGACCGGGCTTGGATGTCCGTCACCTGCTGCACTTCCTCCGCCGAGAGTCCCGCCGCTTCGGCGACTTCGTCGTCCGTCGGAGTGCGATCGAGATGCGATGCCAGCGCCTGCTTCTGGCGACGATATCGCCCAACCTGCTGCACCTTGTAGGACGGGATGCGGATCGTGTACGCGTTCTTGGCGTAGGCGCGGTTCACAGCCTGCCAAATCCACCAAAGGGCATACGTGCTGAACTTCGACGAACGGTCGGGATCGTACCGGTCGATGGCACGCATCAAGCCGATATTGCCCTCTTGGATCAGGTCCATGAACACCGAGGGCTCGTTACGGTACCGCTTGACCGTATAGATAACGAGTCTCAGATTCGATTTAAGCAGATGCTCACGAGCCCGCTGCCATTCGTTGAACGCCCTATAAAGCGTCACCAACGACTTCTGGCTGGGTTCGTGCTTGGCTTCGCGAGGCAGGTCGGTCCAGAGACGCTCCATCTCCTCGTAGCGCAGCGTCCTCGCGTGCAATCGACGCCGCTCAGCCGGAGACATGTGGTGTTCGAGCGAGGTCAGGATGCTCCACGCCGCATCCCGCGCGTTGCGGATCGTCGTGAACAAAGCCAGCTCTTCGGACCGGGTCAGCAGGTCTTCCTTGGAGACCTCGCGCAGGTAAGCCGCGAAGACCGGGTGACTCGACGACTTGCTCGACGGTTCCTGCGCCGAAGCATGCAGGGATCCGAGTTCGTCGCGGTCGAGTTCGAGCGTCCCACCGGTTCTGCCTGCCGTCGACATCGTGGTAACGGCGGACATGCAATCCTCCTCACACTGGCGAGCTTGCCCTATCGAGTATATACCAACTGGCAACAACCGTGCCACGTCCGAAGCCATGCGCCAACCACGGCTGGGACCCTTGCAGGATCAGCGCCCGTCGGCTATTGCCTCATTCACATGAGGGTGTGCGTCCGTTCGGTGTCCAACCCGTTGTCCCCAAACTCGGACATTTTGTCGATCAAGTGAAGGTAGAGCCCTGATCGCCCGCCATCGCATGGACATTATGTCCAGTCCAACCCTGGCGGTCCGTCGAATGCGGTGTATCTACGTGTTGGCTCTGTAGAGCACCACGCTCTTGTAGTCCAGAACCACTTCGACCGCGCCGCGCAGTGCCGGCAGGTACGGGCTCTCCGCCGGGGTTTGCCCATTGATGGACTCGACGACGATCCGCTTCAGAGGCGCGAATGGGCGGGTCAGCAGATGCACGATGGGCGACAGGCTAGCGCGCAGTGAAGGGTCGGCGGCGGCGATGCGAAAGTGCAGATCGCGGCAGGAACGCTGGTAGTAGGCGATGAGGCGGGAGCCACGGTAGACGACGTAGGTCGTGGCGTGGCGCTTCGGCAGCTCTGCCCGCAACGCGTCGATGGACGCGCCGCACATCGAGGCTGGGTCGGTCGCGTTCAGCCAGAAAACGGCATCCTCCGGCAGAGCGCGCCGGAGGCGGTGGAGGGCATGAGGCGTCGCGAACTGGAGCCCTGGAACCCCCTCGAAGAAGCAGCCGGAGACGATCTCCCCCGACAGTTCCATGACACGAAGGGCGCGGAATACGTCCGACCATCGGAATCCCGACGCCTCCCGAGCGAGAAGCTCCCGGAATACGACGCCGTAACGGTCCAGCACGATTCGCGCGCGGTCCTTGGATCGCTCCATGTCGCTGACCGGGTCCGACTCCATGTGACGCGTCGGCAGGAGCAGCCAGCTTCCTGGAACCGACACGGTACGAAGCCCCGACATGAGCCCGCTACGAGACCGGCTGCGAACGCCTGCGCCATCCGTCATGGTCGGCGCCTGAAATCCCGTCTCCAAGCCCTTGCGCAACGCGGCGAACGTGTCGTTCGTTACCTCGCCGCGCCATACTGCCGACCAGAGCCGCTCCGCCATCTGCGACGGCGTCAGCGAGGCTCCGCGCAGAAGCGTCATGAAGTCGTACCGTCCGAGCCGGTCGGCGAAGAAGTCACGGATATCGCCTGCCGGTGCGGCTTCCGATGTCTGTTCCACGTTCTCCGGTCCCGGCTCGTCGGCAGCCAGCAGATCGACGTCATCCTCGTAGCAGAAGAGCACCTGCTGGTCAGCCGATCCGACCCAGCGCATCTCGCTTCGCTGGAGCACGGCGTCGATCAGCGTCGTCGAGTAGTGGGCGACGCGCGCCGGCAGAATGTCCGACTCCCATGCGTCGGAGCGAGCCGGATAGGCGATGAGCTGCTCGAGACGCCGGTGCAGTCCGTCTTCATCGTTGGCTCTTTCGGCAATGCCCTGGATCGACGCGAGGAACAACGGGATCGACTTGACCGGCAGAGGATTGAACGCCGGCATCGATGCCGCGCGCGCGAGCCGCAGTAGGACTTCGAAGTTCTCACTGTCACAGATCGACTCGTCGCCCTCGTCCATCACGAGAGACCCGACGATGGCGACCTGGGTGTCTACCAGGTCCTCCAGCACGAGCGACGCGCGGGCAGCGGGTATCCCAAGCGAATCGGCGACGAACTCCCGCGAGACGGGCCCGTAGAACCGGAGCCATTCCGCGACGACCGACGAGAGCGCCTCGTCCGAGTCCTCCTCCGGGGTCTCGCCGGCGGTCCAGTTTTGAGCCTCGAACCGCGAGTCGCCTTCAATCGGCTGCATCCACTCCAACGGCATCGGTATCGCCGCCATCAGTCGCGGCAGCGATTCGACCGCCACGATCGCCGGTTCCGCAGCGTCCGGGTTGGCGATGCGCACGGCGCGACCTGCGACGGAATGCGCTACAGACGCGGCATCCGCGCCTTCGTCACGCTCGATGGCTGCCAGCAACCGCCCCCACTCGGACTGTCGGACCCACAGACGCTCGCGGAGCCAGTCGATCAGATCGCGTCCCGGTTGCGGGGCGTATCCTGGAGCGAGCCGTTGCGCCTTCTCCTCGAAGGCGCGGACGATATCGCGCGGCACGGTCGGACGGAGCCCGGCGTTGAAGACCAGCTCTCGCAGCAGGTCGTCCCGCAGCCGCGACGGTCTTCCGGCCGACGGAACGTCGCCCATGTACATGTACTCGCTGATCTGACCCCAGGAGAGCGACTGCGCGAGCGGACTGGCGACGCTGGTGCGGATCGCTGTCCAGGCGATGGCTCCCGACTCGACCTCGGTCAGCATCTGCCGCAGTGCCGTCAGATCGAAGGAGTCGACCATGCACGCACGCCAAGTCTCCAGCAGGATCGGGAAGTCGTCGAGCCGCATGACGGCGTCCAGCAGTTTCTGCGCCTTGAGTCGGCTCAGCCACAGCGGCATTCGCTGGTTCGGACGGCTGCGCGCGAGCAGGAGGGCGATGCCGGCGCACTCGCGGAACCGCGCCGCAAAAAAGCCGGACGATTCGAGGCGCAAGCGGAGGAGCCTCTCGACGTTCGTCGTCGACACGAGC
>VGLH01000160.1 GCA_016866785.1 Candidatus Poribacteria bacterium | reverse complement strand
CCCAACGCCGGCAGCCTTGTCGGTGCACTGAATGGTTTCAACCAGCGGCTTCTGAGGACTGAGCAGCTCGGTGAAGGTGCGCTGCCTCTGATCGCCATCGTGGTCGATATTGCCTACCACAATCCGAAAACCTATCCCATCTGTGCCGCGATCCTAAGCAAGCTCCTGACCTTTATTCCGGAGAGCGAGAAGGTGTCGGTTGTTGAGCGAATCCAAGCTAAATTCAAGCGGATACCTAACACTGGTTACATGCAGATCTGGATGCAGCGTGTGACGCTCCCACTCGATATGGCATCTGGGTTTGAGTATGACGAGCCCATCTGTAAGGTGCTCGCAGGAGACAACCAGCAACTATGGAATCGCGCGTGGATATCCAGCCGGGCGTTGAACGCTGCACTGAATGCGAAGAAGATCATCGACTCCAAAGCTCTTTCGCAGATCACCCCTGTCATTTCGCCAGAGGAGGTCGAGCTCTTCGTCTCGAAGGGTGGTGGGGGCGGCTACGGATGAGCAACTCCATGGCGTTGGCGTGGTCGCGGGCGCTGCCCTGGACTGGCTGGTGGACTCGGACTGCGACGCCGCCGACTCCTGAAGTGGCGAGAGGAGACGCTACACGATGCCCACATTGCTCATCTACAATCTGTCCCACGTGGTTCATCTGCTCGTCGGCGCGGCGTGGGTCGGTGTGGCGCTGTCGTGCGACTACCTGACGTGGACCTTCGAGCGCGCCGATGACCGGGTCGAGCGTCTGAAGTCCGTGCGGAGGCTGCTCGTGCGCGTCGAGATGCCCATCGCGACGATCACGCCGATCGTCGGGATCGTGCTCGCGGCGATGCGTCCGCACTACTTCCGTGAGGGATGGCTTCATACGAAGTTGACGGCAGTGGTGGTGCTGCTTCTCTTCACGGCGTTCGCGGCGGTGAGGAACCGACGCCTCCTCGAGGCGGCAACGGTGGGTGACACCGTGCGCGTCGGGAAGTCGTGGCACGGCTATCTGGCGATGCGGATGGTCGGGTGGGTCGCGTTCGCGATCATCTTCGTCGCGGTGGTGTTCCGTCCGGTCGGTTGAGTGTCTCGTCACCGCGCTCGTCCATCGGCTCGACATCCCCAGCCGTCACAGAGACGAGCTTGAGCAGGAGCGCCTCCTTGAACGCCGCGACAGCGCGGTCGCGTTCCCCAGCCATCGACAGCGCGTTGCCCATGCGCGTGTAGGCATCCGCCGACGGTCGCACGCTAATCGCCGCCGAGTACGCTTCGGCGGCTTCGGAGTAGCATTCGAGGAGGAAGAGGGCATCGCCGAGGCTCTGGACGACATCCGGTTCCGCATAGCCTCGGTCTATGGCGGCGGAGTACTCCGACACGGCGGCGGAGTACTGCCCGAGCATGAAGCGCGTCAGACCCGTGTAGTAGCGGACGTTCCCGGCTTCCGGGTCGGCTTCGCCTGCGGCGTTGAAAGCCCGGAGCGCGTCGGCGTAGCGCTTCTCGTTGAGCGCCGCCAGCCCCTGTCCGAACGACTCAGCCGCCTTGGACGACTTGGCGAGCTCGCGCCTCCCGCGTGCTAGAATGTCCTGGACGAGGTTCGGATGGCGTTCCGACAGGTCGCTGCGGCTCCGGTCGATCTCCGCCGGACGCTTCGGCTGGTTTCTGTCGTCGTGCATGCCGACTGCCTTCCGCGCTGGGTTGCCGCGCCGTCACCACTTTGGGTATTGTAGGCGAACCGCCGCGAAGGCGGAAGGCGCATACGGCGCGCACTATGGGGAGGGAACGCGTTGGCTGTGACGGCGCTCGGATTCCTGATCGCTGCATTGGGCACGTCGCTGTCCGGTTCCGGAGCGAGGCTGTCCTTTGTGCACCGTGGCGTGGCGCACACCATTCCGATGCTCGTCCACGACGGATCGGCGTACGTGCCGCTGACCGAACTCGCGCAGTCGGTCGGGGCAACGATCAAGGACATCTCGCCGACCCAGATCGGCGTTTGTCCTACGGACGATCTCTGCATCTTCGTCGAGAAGGACGACGGCGACATTCACCGTCTGCCGTCCGGCGCATTGGCGATCCGCCTCGCAGCGGTTCCTGATGCCTTCCGAGTCGCATTCGCGCAGCGCGGCGATACGCTCGTCCTGAACCCATCGCGCGCGTCGGATCTCCGCATCGCGCCGGGCGATCTGCTGCCCGATGTGATCCTGCCGAACCTCGACGGCACGCCTTATTCGTTCGCGTCGGCGCGAGGTCGCAAGATGGTTCTCTTCACGTGGGCGAGCTGGTGAGGCTGCCGCGAGCAACTGCCCGGGTGGCAGGAGTTCCACAAGCAGTGGGGGAACGCAGTCGAAGTCGTCTCCGTCGCCATGGACGTGCAGGGAGCCGAAGCTGCTAGACCCTATGTGGAAGCCGCAGGATCGACACATCCGTCGCTGGTCGATTCCGCGAATCGGCTGGGGGCGCTCTTCGGGTTCATCGTCGTTCCGAACACGTTCCTGATCGACGAGGCGGGTCGGTTCGTGGCGCAAGCCAGAGACCGCGAGGAAGTCGAGAAGTGGGCTGCCGATGCGTCGACGGGGAGCGTCGAACCCGAGAAGCCAGGGCCCGACCCGTCTGAGGCGATGCGCGCATACGAGGCGCTTGTACGTCTCGCGCCCAATGACGGACGGCTTTGGGCGGAACTTGCCGAGAGCCGACGGCGCTCGGGCGAATCATCCGCGGCGATGGCAGCCTACGAGCGCGCGCTCGAGCTGGGCGCCGAAAGCGCGTCCGTCCACTTCGGGCTGGGGGCTCTCCTCATGGCGCAAGGGCGGAAGAACGAAGCCGTCGATCATCTCCGACGGGCGCTGCGGCTCGAGCCCAACAACTACGTCATCCGCAAGCAGATATGGGCGCTGGAGCATCCCGACCGGTTCTACGAAGGCGGCATCGACTGGGACTGGCAGCGCGAACAGCTCGAACGCGAGCGCGCCGCCCAGTGACACACCACCGACCCATCCACGGCTGAGAGGATTCCCGCACATGGTATCGTTGCGCTTTCTCGTCCGAGCCGCGTTGGCTGCACTTGTCATCTGTGCGACGGGTTCCTCCGCCGCTATCGAGGGATGGGAGACCATCCCCTCGCCGGACGGGCAGATCGAGGTCTATCGCGACTCGTACGGCGTTCCGCACGTCTACGCCGACACGTTCCGGGACATGTTCTTCGGGCAGGGCTACGTCTGCGCTCAGGATCGGCTGTGGCAGGCGGAGATGTATCGCCGAGACGCTCGAGGCGAGCTCTCCGAGGTGTTCGGTGAGGACCGCTTCCGGCATGACGAGCGTGCGCGGCAGCAGTCGCACACGGAAGCCGAGAGGCTACGGACGGTCGAACACCTGTCACCGGAGCTGCGAGCCGCTCTGGAAGGCGTCGCCGACGGGATCAACGCCTACGTCGAGTCCGCCACGGCGAGCGGGAGCCTTCCGCCGCAGTACGCCGAGCACGGTCTGGCTCCCCGCCGATGGACGGTCACGGACTCCATCGCCATCGCCGAAATGATGGCGCGGCGCTTCGGATCGGGAGGAACCGAGGAAGCCGAGCTCAGCGAAATCCGCAGGAAGCTCATCGACAAGCACGGCGAGGAAGCCGGCCGCGCCGTATTCGACGACCTGATGCCGCTCAACGACAACGACGCTCCGACGACAATGCCCAAGACATACAAGACGCGCTACGAGAAAGCGTCGGTGCCTGGGCGCACGGAAACACCTCATAGCGCGGCGGATGCCCTGAACGCCTACCGCGAGAGTTGGTCGGCGGAACTCCGAACGGCGCGGGAGATCGGCTCGTTCACGGGTCTGGGCAGCAACGCGTGGGTGGTGTCGCCGAAGCGGAGCGAAACGGGCAACGCGATGCTGCTGGGAGCCCCGATGATGGGCTTCGGGTCTCCGCAGATCGCCTACGAAGTTCATCTGAATGGGCCGGCGTCGCTGACGAGCGACGGGCGGATGAACGTCATCGGGATGGCGTTCGCCGGGCTTCCGACCGTGCTCATAGGCCACAACGAGACGGTTGCGTGGACGACGACCTCAGGTGGCGGGAATGTCTCCGACCTCTACCTCGAGGAGCTGAACCCGAACAACGCCAACCAATATCGCTACCAGGGCGAGTGGCAGTCGTTCGAGCGCATCCCGCAGGAGATCCGGGTCAAGGGCAAGGACGGCTCATTCACGACGCGGCGGATCGACGTTCTGCGGTCGGTACATGGGCCCATCGTGAGTATGGGGAACCCGGAGGGATATGCCGTCGCGGCGAAGCACTCCTACTGGCAAGACGAGGGGTATCTCGTCGCCGATGCGTTCCTCGACTTCAATCGATGCTCGACGCCGGAGGGATTTCTTGACGCCTGCTCACGCGTCCAGACCTCGCACAACTTCTTCTACGCGGACACGTCCGGGAACATCGCCTACGCTTGGGCGGGCAGGTACCCGATCCGCCCGGAGGGAGCCGACTGGCGGCTGCCCCTTCGCGGGACGGGTGAGGACGAGTGGGTCGGGATGATGCCGTTCAGCGACCAGCCGCAGTCCGTGAACCCGGAGCAGGGCTACTTCGGTAACTGGAACAACAAGCCCGCCGACGACTGGCAGAGCTGGTTCGGGCGCGTCTTCTGGGGGCATCGCATCTACAAGCGCCTGGACGAGAACGACTCGATGTCCGTGCAGGATGTCATGGATCTCGCATGGGAGACGGGCACCAACGACTTCCTGGCGGACTACTTCCACGCCTACCTGATGAAGGCGGTCGGGCATCCGAACCTGGGCGGCTTGCCGGAGGCGATAGAGGCGGGTCGCGTCGCGCGGGAGTACGACGGCGTGCTGGGCATCGGAGCCGCCGGGGAGCGCCTCTACGACACGTTCGTGCGAACGCTGATCCGCGTGACCTTCTCCGACGAGATGCCATCGCTGTTCGCGAAGGACTCTCTCGACGACGAGACGCTTCTCGCGCTGGCGTCGCTTCTGCTGCGCGTGCTGGAGCCGCAAGTGTCCTTCGTCAAGCCTTCGAGGGACTACTTCAACGGGGAACCGGCTCAAGACATCCTGGCTCGAGCACTCCAGCAGACGCTTTCGAAGCTGGGCGACGACGCATCGAAGTGGGGCGGCGAGCCGCGCCAGATCCGGCTCGGAGACGCCGGAACAGCTCCGTGGGCCCGCAGAGGGACGTACATGCAGGTCGTCGAGATGACCAAACCAATGGCGACGGGTCGGAACGTCCTGCCGCCCGGTCAGTCGGACGATCCGTCGTCGCCGCACTACGCTGACCAGGTGTCGCTCTTCGCGGAGTGGCAGTACAAACCGACCGTTCTCAAGCGCGAGGACTTGGGGCGATAGTGGTCTGTCACGCTGTAGATTCACGGAACCTCCCCCCACCTCAATCCTCCCCCACACTTCACTTCGCTCATTGCGGAGCGCTTCGCGGGGGGAGGAGATCCTATCCCTCCTCCTTGAATGGGGGAGGGTTAGGGTGAGGGTTGGCTCTTCCGTTCACCAACCTGGCTGACCGCTAGGCGGGTCCAACGTCGACGACGCGCTGGACGAACCGGTGGGCGTACCGCTCGACGACTTTCGCTCCTGACGGCGCTGTAGAGCCATGCGGGAGCAGCTCGAGGACGGTGACGCCCTCCAACCACGTCGGCGCAGACGGGACAGGGCCCGCCAGATCGACGGCGCGTCGAGCGTGTTCCCAGTCGAGGATGCGTTCTGCCGTCCACCACTCCATGCCGCTGCTCCGAACGTGCGCGTCCAGCGCCGCGAGCGATTCGTGGACGCCCGACTTGGCGATGTGCGCCGGGTGGTAGAGAAAGTGCGCGACGCCGTGGTTCGCCCGCGCCGAGTCGGTCAGCACCTCCGCATACGCCGCCGGAGCCGTGATGACCAGGTCCTGCGTCATCAGTGGGAGTTCGAGCACGTCGATGCGGTTCCCGTCGTCGTCCAGCGGGAACCACGGATGGCTCGTGCCAAACGGGAAGCCGACGGTTCCCGTCTTGCTGGGGCCCTTGGACTGGTCGAGCCCGATGCCCTCGGACAGGCACCAGTGGAACGCGTCGAGTTCGCCCTCCCACCGCGTGTAGTGGTTCTTGTTGCTGCGCAGGCGTGACACCCCGGAGACATCGCGCAGCCACTGGGCTTGGAGCGCGAAGTGCGCTGCGTTCCACTGACGAGCGGGCCCGCCGGTCATCGCGTCGAAGTGGAACGCGACCTCGAAGCCCTCGTCGACGAGGCGCCGGTAGAACGCCGGCGCGTACCCGCCCGGATAGAGCATGCACCACGTCGATGGGATGTCGAGCTCGCGGCAGACGACGCGGAGCCGTTCCGCGACGACGGGCTCGTTGCCGTCCGAGTCGTGCGAAAGGTGGGCGATGGCGTCCAGCCCACGAGGCCAGTACCAGACCATGCGAAACGGCTCCCGCACGGCGTCGGCGAGCGCCAGAAGTGTCTGGATCAGCAGCGTTCGCAGGCCATCGGCGACGGGCTTCAGGAAGAGCCGGAACGGCTGCGGTTCATCCGGTGGCGGCGCGTTGGCATCGACCCGGGCTCCCTGTCCCCAGGCTCCGGGAAAGAGACCGCGCGGCACATGAACCGTGTCGCGATCGCGTTCCCAGTCGAGGACCAGACCGTCCTCTGCCTTGAGGATGCCGTCATCGATGGGCGCGGTTCCGTCTGGATCCGGGGTACCGTCCTGGTGGACGGGACCCCCCTGCTGGATGCGGCGCACGGAGCCCGGCACGTCTCCGCCGAGAAACACCGCGACGCCCTCGCCGACCCAGTTCCACGTGAGCGCTGCCTTGCCGTTGAGCTGAGCGATCACAGTGGCGCTCGTAACGGTCGCCGTGCAGCCGCCGAACGTGTGCAGCGATGCGTCGATGCCTCGGACGGCGGGGTGCTCCGTCGTGGCGATGTTGAGCCATCCTGGATCGGCATCCTGAGCGGCATGGAGTCCGAGCACGTGTTCGAGTCCGACCGGGCTGCCGAAGCACAGGAGAGCCCCGCCGTTGCGCACATGCGCCTCAATCCGTTGGCACGCCGGTGCAGGCGGCGCGCCGACCGTTACGACGAGCTTCGGCAACGTCGAAGGCAGTTCCGACGCGGCGTCGAACGGCACCCCGGCGTGACGCAGGATTTCGTCCAGGTAGCCGATATCACCGGGACGAGGCTCGAGGATCAGGAGCTGCGACATGCCTTCCCTTCTTGTCGGGTTCGGAGCCGGACGGCTACGCGGGCTCCACGGTGTAGGTTCCACCAGCGCGGCAGTCGAGCGTCTTGGTGTCCGCTGAGCCAGCGCACCGGACTACGACCGCTCCGTCGCGAGTCGCCCGGACCGTCGCGGATCGCAGATGCCCGTCCGCCCACTCGATATCGACCTCGTAGCCGCCGCGAGCCCGAAGCCCTCGCACATGACCTTCGCTCCACGCCTTGGGAAGCGCCGGCAGCAGGTGGAGTTCCCCTGCGTGGCTCTGAAGCAGCATCTCGGCGATCCCCGCTGAGCCCCCGAAGTTGCCGTCGATCTGGAAGATGTAGGGCGGGTGGAGGTCGAACAGGTTATCTTCGGTGCTGTCCTGGAGCAGCGCGACCGCGTTCTCGTGGGCGAGCTCGGGCTCTTCGAGTCGTGCCCAGAAGGAGATGAACCACGCGCGGCTCCAGCCGGTGTGGCCGCCGCCGTGCTCCAGACGTCGTTCGAGTGTCCGTCGGACCGCTTGCGCGAGCTCCGGCGTCGCGCGAAGGGTTATCTGCCGGCCAGGGTGCAGCGCGAAGGCGTGGGAGATGTGCCGATGCCCCGGTTCCGGCTCGTCGAAGTCTTCGAGCCATTCCTGGAGCTGTCCGTGTTTGCCGATACGTGGACCTGCCAGCCGGGCGCGAGCATCGATCAATCGATTGCGGAACTCGCCATCCTCTCCCAGGGCGTCGGCCGCCTCGATGCAGTTGGTGA
>VGLH01000159.1 GCA_016866785.1 Candidatus Poribacteria bacterium | reverse complement strand
AGACCGCCTCTATCGACTCAGCCGGGCAACCAAAGGCTATACCAAGCCTCCCCATGCTCATCGCGTCCGTCGCCATGATCATCGTCCACATGGGGTGGGCGTAATACCAACGCACGTTGAGAATACCGCCCACGACGCCGGCTGGACTTCATTTCGTCATCTCTGGCATCCTCATGCTCAAACGCGTTGTCGAACTCATCATCTGAAGTCCACAGCAGGCTCCAGTACGACGTTTGAGGCATACGCCGCTTCACGAGTCGCAGGGCAACCTCGAAGGATTGACAGCGACATGCCAACGACCATGACCGTCCGGGGCTCTATCCCGTTGGAACAGCTTGGGCGCACGCTCGTCCACGAACACGTCCTCTGCGACTTCATCGGAGCCGACAAGACCGACCCTAGCCGCTGGGACTCCGACGCCGTCTACGGAGCGATCCTGCCCAACCTCAAGGCGCTCAAGGCGCAGAGGTTCGACACGTTTGTCGACTGCACGCCCGCCTACATCGGACGGGACGTGCGCCTGCTCCGACGCCTCTCGGAAGCGGCGGATATCCACATCCTGACGAACACCGGCTTCTACAAGGAGCCGTTCCTTCCCGCCCGCGCCTTCGAGATGACCGCCGACGAGCTCGCCGACGAGTGGGCCCGCGAGTGGGAGCGCGGCATCGACGGAACCGACATCCGACCCGGGTTCATCAAGATCGCCGTCAATCCGGGGAATCTGGTCGAGGTGCAGCGGAAGATCGTCCGCGCAGCGGCAAGAACCCACCGGCGGACGGGTCTGACGATCGCCTGCCACACCGGACACGGCGTTGCAGCCCTCGAGACGATCGAGCTGCTGCGCGAAGAAGATGTACCCCTGGGTGGCTATGTCTGCGTTCATGCGGACAGCGAGGCGGATCGGGAGTTCCACCGGAAGATCGCCGAAGCCGGCGGCTGGGTCGAGTACGACTCGGTCGGCTGGCGACCGGCGGAGTTCCACGTGGACCTGGTGAGGTGGGCGCGCGCCGAGGGCATCGGCAACCGCGTGCTGCTGTCTCAGGATTCGGGATGGTACTACGCGGGAGAGCCGGGAGGCGGCAACATCCGTCCGTACACCTTTCTCGCCGACGATTTCATCCCGGCGGCCGTCGCGGCGGGGATACCTCGCGACTGGATCGAGGGCGTCCTGACGCGTAGCGCCCAACGCGCGTTCGCGGTGGCGTCGTAGTTTGAAATCGCCCAGGTTTGCAGTAGTATTGCTCTCGGAGTTCCGCTCCGCATCCTGCCGGTCGTGAACGGACGTGCTATGCGCCCGACGCTTGAGATGGCGGGATAATCGATCAGCCCCAAGGCAGTCGGGGCGCAGGTCTCTAGCGAGGTAAGGAAGCACCTGATGACCGAGAACACGACGGGAAATGTCCAAGGCGATCCGCAGGAGCTCTCCGCCCGGTTTGCGGAGCGGGCGCGTCGCTACACGCAGCGCGGCAACTACGAAGCCGCCATCGAAGCCTACCGCAACGCGCTCACCTTGACTCCCGAACGGCTCGATCTCTACTTCGAGCTCGGCAACTGCTATTCCGCCGTCGCTCAGCACGACAACGCCATCGTCATGTATGAAGCCGTCGTCGAGCAGAACCCCACGTGGGCGGAAGCTCTCTACAATCTGGGGAACGCTTACCTGCAAATGGCGCAGTTCGAGAAGGCGGCGGAAGCCTACAAGAAGGCGATCGAGATCAACGAGAACTTCGCCGAGGCGCACGACAACCTCGGATGCGCCTACAACAAACTCGGGCAGTTCGCCGAGGCGGTCGCGTGCCACCAGAAGGCGCTCTCGATCAACGAGGAGAGCGCGGCGACCTTCGACAACCTCGGATACGCCTACTTCAAGCTGAACTCCCTCGACGAAGCTGAGAAGGCGCATCGCCGCGCGATGGAGCTCGACGGCGACGACGCCAACCTCGGATACGCCTACTTCAAGCTGAACTCCCTCGACGAAGCTGAGAAGGCGCATCGCCGCGCGATGGAGCTCGACGGCGACGACGCCAACGCCCACTACAACCTGGGACTCGTCCACGCCGCGCGCGGCAACCAGAAGGACGCCCTCGCCTCCTTCGCCGCCGCGTTCGAGCGGGAGCCCGGGCTCAAGGAGCTCGCGGCGGGCGACGAGGACACCAAGAAGTTGCGGGGAACCCAGGCGTTCATCGATCTCATCGCGAGCAAGTGACCCGGTTCGGTTCCGACAGACAGAACCCCCGGCGGCGTTGGGTCCGTCGGGGGTTTCGTGTCTTGAGCGGCTACTTCGGGAGGGCGTCGAGCTGCTCGAGAACCGCCGCGATCTTCGGGCGGTCCACCTTCCCTTCTCCGACGTACTTCCAGCGGATGATGCCCTCACTGTCGATCACGAACGTCGCGGGTTTGGAGATGTTCGCCGTCGGGTCGAGCACGTCGTAGGCGATGATGGTCGCCCGGTCGCCGTCGCTGAGCATCGGGAACGACAAGCCGTACTGCGTTCGGAACTCCTGCGAGTCCTCCGGCGTGTCGACGCTGATCATGACCAGCGACGCGCCACGCGACTCGTACTCACCGACGGATCGTTGCAGCTCGCCGAGCTGCCGCGTGCAGTACGGTCACCACTTGCCCCGGTAGAACACGAGCACAACCGGCTTGCCGCGGTAGGATTCCAGCGAGACGGCGCCTCCGTCCGTGTTCTCAAGCGAGAACGCGTGAGCGCGGTTCCCCACCCTCGGTCCCACGTCGACGGCGGGCGTCGGCGGCGTCTCGACCGTAGGCGGCGCGGCTCGGTTCGCGCACCCGACCACGACCCACAATGCCAAGAGCGTTCCGGCGAGACGGTTCCGCAGCATCCGATTCCCTCCTTGTGTGCTGCCTCCCGCAGCGACGCTAGACGAACGCGAAGACGCGCGTCGGAGCCCCCGACGAGCCCGAGAGCTTCATCGGCGCGATGACGACGAAGAACGTGTCCGGCAGCTCGTCGAGCGCGCGCAGGTCCTCGACGATGGGGATGCCCTTCTCCAGGAACGCGTGGTGCGCCGGAAAGGCGTCGCGGGGTCCCCAGATGCTCTCGATGGCGCAGGCGTCCGTGCCGATCAGCTTGACGCCCCGCTCGATGAGCCACTGCGCCCCGCTGCCATCGAGCCCGATCCAGTTCCGATTGAAGATGGGGTCGGCGACGCGGTGCATCATGCCCGTGTAGAGAAAGACGATGCTATCGCGCGGGAAGCTCCCGCCGGCGTCCTCCCACTTCTGGAGAGCTGGGGCGTCGATCGTGTCGCCGGGGTTGAGGTGGGTCAGCGTGATGCGGGTCGCCACGCCGGTCAGGCGGCTCAGCTCGACGCGCTCGATCGTGTAGCCGTCGGGGTACATCAGCGAGGGCGTGTCCATGTGCGTCGAGCAGTGTCCGGAGATGTCGACGCGGGATTCGAAGTAGCCGTCCTTCTGCATGGTCGCGGTGTGGTAGAGCTTGGGGGGCCCGATGGGGAGTTCGCGGGGCGTGTCGGCGTCGATGACGTAGGACAGGTCGATTATGCGCATGGATCCAGGATCGCCCATGACATACCTCCAAAGAACGGCGAGCCGCCGAAATCCGGTCTCGGACGAAGCTGCTGGCGCACATGGCGATTGGGTCTAGTCGACGATCGTGATGCCGGCCTTCATAGGATCCAGACCGTTTGGGAACCGAGTCCAGCGATCGGCAAGTGCGCCTGCGAATGTCGCTCCATCGGTCTTGGTTTCGATGAGATTCGCGCCGAACAAGATAGCGCCCTGCAGATTCGCCTCCTGTAACGAAGCACCCTCGAGATTTGCGTCTAGGAGATAGGCGTTAGCCAACGACGCCTTCCGCAGTATGGAGCCTTTGAGTTGAGCGGACCGAAGAGACGCGCGCGTCAGGACAGCATCCGACAGATCGGCATCTGATAGATCGACTCGATCAAGAAGCGCATTGACTAGGCGAGCTCGACGGAGCTCTGCTTTCCACAGAATCGCTCCCTTGAGAGACGCACCGGAGAGAGTAGCGTTTTCCAGAGTAGCTCCCTGCAGGTCGGCGCCCGTCAAGTCTGCATTGTGGAGGTCCGCGCTGGGCAGAACGGCTCCGGCAAAGTCTGCCCCGCGAAGCATGATGCGGAAGGCAACCGCAGGATCCTGCGGATACGCCGCGAAATCGACGTGGCGATAGTCGGTCGCTGACGACGCGTCGTGACTCGACCGATATCCACGATACCACTCATCGAACTGCGGGTGCGTCCACACCGCGCGACTGGTTGAGTCGCTCTCTGACTGTGCCGGAATCAGCCGTGCGCCGATGACAAGACCGGCAACGACCAGGAATCCGAGCGTACGAACGCTGAGATGCCGGAGATGGTGTGAGCGGTTCATCAGGGGCACTCCCTGCTATTGCTACAAGAGCCGTCCGCGGCCGCGCGGAGCGATCATGTGTTCAATAGCAAGGCGTGTGCCGAGGCTATCCGCCGCATCGGACCGGGATCACTGCCCCAGATCGTGCATCCGGGCGGAAATCACGCACGTCGGCGATCCCGGTTGCCGTCCGGACACCGTGTCACTCTAGGCGCAACGAAGAGTCTCGTGAACCGCATGAGTACGGAGATTCTTCGCCTACGGCGACATGACCCGGTTGTGTCACGCCCGACGGCGCTTCCAGGCGTCTTTGAGCCGCCGCCGCAGCGCGCGTTCGTTCACGCGGTAGAGGGCGACCTGGTCGCCTTCCAGCTCGATGACGGGGATCATGAGCCGGTAGGTCTCGAAGAGGGCGGGGTCCGTCTCGATGTTCCAGTGGCGCACCTCGACGGGTACGCGCCGCAGCTTGCCGAGCACGCGGTCCAGCGCTTTGAGGGCATCGTCGCAGAGGGGGCAGTCGGGTTTCGAGTAGAAGTCGAGCCGCAGGACTTCGTCGGGAGGGGTCGGCATGGCGTCAGGACTGGCGGGATGCGGCAAGAAAAAGCCCTTATGGACGCGTTAACGCCCATAAGGTGCTATCCCCTAAGTGTCTTTCGCAATCGAACGTTACTCGACAATCTTTCGCACTATCGGCGGTTCCGAGCCATTTCTGAATGGCATCTTCGGGGGAATCGGAGGCGGATTTCGCGTCGGGAGCGTCATCCGAAGGAACCATCTATCGCCCTCGTCGCCAGCCCTTGGACCCGATGAGCGCACCGGCGAGCGCGCCCGTCGGGACGCCGATCACGAGGACGTTCAGGACGAGCCGCCCCGGATCGTGTTCCGCCAGCAGCGGTGTCCGGGTCGCCGTCAGGTAACCGACCACACCGCCCACGATCGCGCCTGCGACCATCCACCCGAGGGAGAAGACGCTGCCGGAGCGTTCGCGCAGCCGCTTCAGGAGCTTGGGGCTGATCATCCGCGCTCATCGAGTCCCGTTCGATTCGCTCCCCTTGCGGCGAGACAACGCCGTGAGCGCCATCCGGACGATGACGATAGCAGCGATGACGCCCAGTGTCAAGAGCGCCGCCAGCCACTCGCTCTTGGCGCGGGTCCAGTAGACGATCGCGCCGAGGGCGACGAGAAAGAGCAGCATCTTCGGCGGGATGCGGCGCACGGCGAGCTCCCTTCACGCGGCATGATCGCTCGGAAGCACGCTGCTTGGCAACACGTCGCGTTGCCCGCTCAATGCCATTTCATGAACGCGACGCGTCGGGCGCCGTACCAAGCCAACCAGCCTCGTCATTCCCGCGCAAGCGGAATCCAGAGACTCTAGGCTCCCGCTTCCTGGCCTCGTGAAAACGGGGCTCGCGGGAGCGACGGATAGGCGACGACAGGTTCGAGGACGAACGGTGTCGCGTCGGAGCCCGGTACGACCGTGTGGACCCCGTCGTTGGGGGACCGGACGCATTCATGAGATGACCGTGGTTGCCCGCCTTGATCGCCGCCCATCTGCGCACCATACTAACCATAGGAACGCTATCAACCCATCGAGTTCGCAGAGCAGGGAGACGACGATGCGGAGCGAAGTCAGCGCCATGGAAGCCCGCCAGCGGCTCGGCGAGCTGCTGGAGCGGGCGTTCTACCAAAACGACGAGATCGTCATCAAGCGCGGGAACAAGAAGATGGGCGTGCTCATCTCGCCGCGCGCCTACGAACGCTACTGCGAGCAGCGCGCGAAGGACTTCGAGGCGCTTGAGCGCATCTGGGAGGGCGTGGCTCCCATCTCGCAAGAGGAAGCCGACCGCATCGCGCAAGAGATGGTGGACGAGGTACGCGCGGAGGAGTCACAACGATCCGATGCGCGTCGTTCTTGACGCGAACCGTTTGTGAGCCCACTCATCCTGGCGAAGGCGCATTTCGTAACGGGACGTTCGTGACAGTCCGTATACGTCACGTAGATGCGCTCAGATTCGACACGATCCGCCTACTGAGGAACGGCGCAGCATGGGAACTGAATCGCCGAACAAAGTCGCCGCCGAAACGCCCGACCTCAACGCAGAACGACTTGCCGAACTGAGACGCCTCTTTCCCGAAGCCTTCACGGAGGGCAAGCTCGACGTGGAGAAACTCCGCGCCGCGCTCGGTGAGGGCGTCGAGTCGCGGGCGGAGCGCTACTCCTTCACGTGGGCGGGCAAGCGGGACGCGATTCGACTGCTCCAGATGCCGTCGCGGGCGACCCTCGTGCCCTGCCGCGAGGAGTCCGTCGCGTTCGACACGACGAATCACGTGTTCATCGAGGGCGACAATCTCGAAGTCCTGAAGCTCCTCTACAAGTCCTACGCCGGGCGGGTGAAGATGATCTACATTGACCCGCCGTACAACACCGGCAACGACTTCGTCTACCGCGACCACTACGCCGATCCGCTGGACGCCTATCTTCGCCTGACGGGACAGAAGGACGAGAACGGGAACCATACGTCGTCGAAGACGGAGACGAACGGGCGGTATCACTCCGCGTGGCTCTCGATGATGTTTCCGCGGCTGTTCGTCGCGCGGCAGTTGCTAGCCGAAGACGGTATCTTGTTCGTGTCCATTGATGACATAGAACAACCACGGCTTCGTATGCTTCTCGATGAAGTGTTTGGAGAGGAGCAGTTTATCGCCGCGTTCATCTGGAAAAGTCGGCACAATGTTGATAGTCGTGACAAAACGGGTGTATCTAGCGACCACGAGTACGTTGTCTGTTACGGCCAGAGAGTACAGGGAAAGGAGAAGGATTTAGGAAAGTACACCAATCCGGACAATGATCCGCGTGGACCATGGATGAGCGACAACATGCTCGGTCTAGCGACGAAAGACAAGCGACCGAATCTCCACTACGACTTAATCAACCCGGAAACCAACATCAACTACGGATGTCCGGAAAAAGGTTGGCGCTTCGACAAGAGGACGATGGCTCGTAAGATCGAAGAAAAGCGTATCATTTGGCCAGCGAGTCCTGACGGAAGGCCACGACACAAAAAGTTCCTGAACGAATTAGAGAGCCGATTTACCGGTTTTTCTAGTCTGCTGGATGTACCGACCACGAGCGCCGGAACACAGGCGCTTCGCGCTATCTTCGGCACTGAAGTTTTCGAATTTCCCAAACCTGTTGAGCTTGTAAAAGCATTGGTGAAACAGGGAAATGGTGAGGACGCAATCTACCTTGATTTTTTTGCTGGCGTCTGCCCACTTGCCCAGGCAATCTTAGAGCAAAATAGGAACGACGGTGTATCGAGGCGATTCATCGTGGTTCAACTCCCGGAGCCGACGCCAAAGGACTCCGTCGCGCGGAACATGGGCTTCCAAACGGTTGCTGACATCGGCAAAGAGCGTATCCGCCGCGTCATCGCGAAAGTCCAACAGGAACGGGACGAATCGCTCCCGCTGAACGGAAACGCCGAGGACTTGGGCTTCCGCGTCTTCAAACTCGCGGAGTCGAACTTCCGCCAGTGGAAAGCCGTCGAGGAACACGACTTCGAGACGTGGATGCGACAGATGGAGCTCTTCGTCGACCCGCTTCTGCCGGATACTGCCGTCGAAAGCGCGATCTTCGAAATCGCC
>VGLH01000158.1 GCA_016866785.1 Candidatus Poribacteria bacterium | reverse complement strand
GCTGCTGGGAACCAACTTCCCGGAGGGCTTTAAGACGGCGGTCGCCGTGCGGGGGTTCGACGTGGGTCCGCCCCGACAGATGATGAGCGAGGAAGAGCGCCAATACTTGCTCGGGCTCGAGTCGCAAGTCTCCTGCCTGCTGAGCGACATGGGGTACGACGTGGATCGCGCTCGCGCGTGCCCGGCGCCGTCTGAGCCGCCGATACTCAGACGGTGAGAGCTCCGTCGTGCGCGATCAGAAATAGGTCGCCACGCTGAACAGAGCCGCCGCACCATCGCTGGGGTTGTTGAACGCGTCCCGCTCGCGGCTGCGTTGGTAGTCCAGTTTGAAGACGGTCTCATCGGTCGGGCGGAAGTTGACGCCGAGGGTTAGGCGCCGTGCGTCGTCACCGTCTCGCCGTGCGTCGAAGTCAACCTGATCGTACCGGACCGTTCCCGTGAACCGCGAGCCGGGCAGCGCGTCCAGGACACCGGCGAGGAAACGCACGCTTGCCTGCACGTAGAAACCTGTCTGCCGGTCGGCGAGAACGCCTGCCATCCCCTCGGGAACGTCGACGTGCGTGCGTGCCCATTCGCCGAGGAACTCGAGCCTTCCGAACCGTGCGTCTGCATCCGCCGCTAAGACCGTCGCCCGACGCCCTTCGTCCACAGCGAGACCCTCGACCAAGGCGGCGTTGTACGCTCCGTGGTGCACGGAGCTCCCGAACTCGACCGTGGACGTCGGGCTGACGCCGATGCGACCGACGAAGGACGGCTTCGTGTTGTTGTCCTCGAAGTTGCCGCGGCCGGCGGGGACGCGGGTTCCGCTGGAGTCCCCGATCAAGATTCCATCGTGGAACCCGTTGGTGGCGTACGCCTCATAGGTGATGCGAGCCGCGCCGGATGGGTAGAACGAGCCGTAGAACCCCATTCCCGCCTCGGTCAACGCGACCCCGAGCAGTGATTCGGCGACGAGAGGGCGATCCGTCAGCTCATTCGCCGGACTGTCATGGGCGAGATTGAACCGTCCGAGCGGTGATAGGATAAGCCCGCCCCGGAACGTCGCCGACGGATGGAGCGCGAAATCGATCGTCGCCAGCTCGATCTTGATCTCTTCGCCTCCGTCCTCGAATTCGAGCTCCGTGGCGACGCGCGTCCTCTCGGACACCGGCGAGAAGGTGAACAGGTTGAACCGTTTCGGAACGAACGTCGCCTCGTCGGTGACGCCGTTCTCTCGCTCGAAGCGGTACTGGACCTCCGCGTATCCGCCGATGTGGATACTCTCCGCACGCGCCAGATAGGGCTTGTCGTACTGACCTCCGGTCACAAACGGGCGATCTGACTGCGCGTATGCAGAAGCGGCCGCCAACGCGACGAGCACGGCTCCAACCCGGATCATGCCTCAACCCTCTCACGCCAAGTCGATCACGTAACCCCCCGCCGTCTCCGTGACACGATTCTCCCGCAATGGAGCGGTTGCCGGACCCCGATGGACTGAGCCATCCAGCCCGAAGGTCGAGCCGTGGCATGGACAGACGATGCGCGCCGACGAGACCGCTGTCTGACAGCCTAGGTGGGGGCACCGCGAACTGAATACCCGTATCCCTCCGCCTCCATTCGGGACCACGATCAGCGGATGTGTGGAACCCGTTGGTGCGACGAGAAACGGCTTGCCGGCCGCCGAGAACGGCTCGACGGTACCGCGCGACATGTGGACGAGTCCTTGATCGGACGGAACCCGCAGCGTCGGTACACTCGCGCATCCCGTCCCGAGCGTCGCCGCGCCCAGCGCCGCCGTCCGCACGAACGCTCGCCGTGTCACAGAGTCCATCGGTCGCCCCCTAGAGCGAACGCACGAACGCTAGGAGTGCCGCCCGGACGTCCTCCGGCAACGCGACGTAGCGGTCTCGCACACGTTCCGCTTCTCCTCCGTGCAGGCGGATCGCCTCGTCCAAGTCGGTGGTGCGTCCGTCGTGGAGGTAGTAGGGGACATCGTTGGTGAACTTCTGTGCGAGACGGGTTCCCCAGAGAGGCGCGGTGCGCCACTCGCGCCCTGTCGCGTCCCCGTCGGGGCGGTTGTCGGCGAGGTCGGGTCCCATGTCGTGCAAGAGGAGGTCGGAGAAGAGATGCACTTCGGTGTTGTTCAGCGGTCGAAGGAAGTGTGGACCCGTCCGCATGGTTGGGACATGGCACTGCGCACAACCAATGTCGTGGAACGCGGCTTCGCCGCGCTGGGTCGAAGCCGTGTTGGGACCCCTGGCAGGCGGCGCGAGCAGACGGACATACATGGTCGTGTCGAGAACGGTGGATGCCGGAATCTCCGGGTCCGCGACGGCATCGCCCAGCGCCGTCGAACCTTGCTGCGGATGGGCGTTCTCGACAGGCATGAAGTCGCTGGTGATGCCCATGTCCTGATGATAGGCGGTGGTCACCTGCTCGAGCAGCGACGAAATGGATGCCTTGCGCCCGAAGCGCCCCAACTGCGGCGCCACGCCCCCGCCGATCTCGGACACCGGCACGAATCCGGCAGGGGTCACCCAGTTAGGTCGCCCAGAGATGCCGTCGCCGTCAGCGTCGTCAGAATCCGCGTTTGCCAGAATCGTCGCCTCCGGGATCGCCTCGATGAGCCCGACTCCGAACACAGGCGGAGGCATGCGGCGCGAGAGCGCGAGAGACGTGGGCAGTCTCTCGATCGGTATGCCAGGAATCGCCTTGTCCTGATGCTGGAGTCCGCCAGCCGCGCGGTCTTCGTCGGCATCCGCACCGAACCGGGTGAGGATCTCTTCCGGCGTGCCGCGTCCGTCAGCAGGATGGCACGCCGCACAGGATACGTTGTTGAAGATCGGTCCCAGACCGTCTGCAGGCGTGAAGACCCGTTCGAAGTTCTCATCGCCGCGTGAGAACTGCGCGTTGAAAGCCAGCGGCAAACTCTCGAAGGGTGTTTCGAAGTCGTCGCCCGTCGGCGGCAGTTCCGTCCAAAGGTCGCCACAACCGCCGAGGGCGACGGCAAGCGCATAGACGCCGCACCACCCATGACGCCTCCTCATCATGCACCTCCCTGGGGTTAGTGCCGACTAAATTAGTCAATACTAAATAGCCCCAACGAGTGGACGAATGCAAGGACCATGGCGTCGCAGCCACGGCTGTTTCATGAACGGACCGCCTGATCCCGAATCGGGTCCACCCAACGGGTCATTCCCGCAAGCCCCGCCTTCGCGGGGCCAGGAAGCGGGAATCCAGGACTCTGGGCTCCCACTTTCGCGGGAGCGACGGAGCGGAAACGGTGGCTCCATGGACGGCTGGTGTCCCGTCGGAGCAGCGGGCGTTCGTCTGGACCCCGCCGTGCGGGGACCGAGTGGCTTCATGAAACAGTCCTGCCCGCTAACGTTCAGTGCCAGACCCCGTACGTCTGCATGCCGAAAGCCAGTCCGTACAGGCTCCAAAGGCATCCCCATGTGTAGTCGCCCAGCAACAGACCGAGGAAGAAGGGAGCCGCGCGGCGATAGGCGCGCACTCCGCCAAGACGCAAGACGGTGAGCTTCATCGCCCAACTGATCAACGCCGGGAACCACTCGCGCCCGAAGCCTTCTCCGGTCGTCAGTACGTAGCCCGCGGGGTGGAACGGGAACCACAGCAGACGGGTCTTGAGCACCATCAACGCCATCGTGAACGCGAAGCCGCCGCCCATCCAGGCGACTTCGAGCGGCTTCGGCTCCGCCGGTTGCGCCATCCAACCCGCGAGCCGGTTGTAGGTCTCGTAGCCCATGTAGACGACCCATCCTCGCGCACGGTTCGCAGCTCCCAGCCGGTAAAACACGTCGAGATAGACCCAGAACGTGATGAGCGTACCGACGGCAACGGCTCCCAGGAACCCCAGCAGCACTCGGCGTGGCGGGATCGCCGCTCGTTCCGCGATGCGCAGCGACTCCAGTTGGCTGGGCATCGGGTTCGCGCGAAAGCATCGCGTCAGGGGGTAAAGGAGCGTGACGAGGGACATGTTCCTCGGACCCATGGCGCGCGTTCCGAAGGCGGTGACGAGCGTGCGACCGGGATCCATGTAGATGAGCGTGTGGACAGGGGGCCCGATCTCGGCGCGAGAGCGGGTGATTCCGACCACCATCGGGAAGTAGAGCGCGAAGTACGCGGCGAACACCCACAGCGACATCCCAGCGCGCGCCCAGATCGCCCCCAACGCCGCGATACCGACCAGAACACCAACGGCAGCGGATCGGAACGAGACCGCCTCGCCATCGGACCCGTTCCGATGCTCCGATCCGCGTGTCCATATGCCTCGCGCGATGCCCAGGAAGTATCGTCTCCCCAGCCACAGAGGGATCAACCCCAGCGCGATCCACGCCCCGACGGATTGCTCCAGACCGAAATCGTTCTGGTAGCCCGCCGCCCGAAAGCCGATGCGCCGAAGCCGCTCCAATAGGTAGAACGCCCAGCACGAGAAGGACAGATCGAGCGGCGTGAAGTACATCAGCCCCACGATGTAGGGATAGAACGAAATGTTCAGTCCGCCGATGGCGCTCCACGGACGAGTCGTGAAGGCGATCGCCTGGTGGTCCTTGACCGGCAGAAGGGGAAGCGACGGGTTCAGGAACGCCACGCCCTGCCAGATGTCGAGCGCGGAGACGAGGCAGACCCCGATCCAGAACCACCGGACGCGGAAGATCGACCCGGCGTCCTCCGTCAACGCCAGCGGAAGCTGCGTCACCGGGAACGACAGGCGCTCGTTCTCCGACCACTGACGGCGGATAAACACCGTCGTCAGTATCAGCACCGTCCACAGCAACAGAATGATCGCGGACCATGCGAGGACTGGTCCCGCCCAGGCATGGAGGACGGCGCGCCGGTAGAGGCTCGTATCGCCCTGGAAGTAGCCGGCGAGCACATCGCGATCCTTGACGACGAGCCAGGCCGGAAGGTGCTCCCCGAACAGCGCCACCCACTCGTTCTCCGCCGTGCCGAACCAGTACGGATGCTCGATCGCCGGCAGCAGGTAGCCCATCATCGTGTGACCGCTGATCGTCGTCACAGCGACCACCATCACGTACAGAGTCAGCAGCTCAGCACGCGTTAGGCACAGACGCGGGACGACTCGCACGAGGAGGGCGTTGATCGTGGTCAGTACCAGGAGCGTGAAGACCGCGTTGAAGAACAGGGATGCGATGGTGAGCTGCGTCGAATGCCATACCTCGCTGCCGAGCATCACCCAGTACGAGTTGACGGCGACCAACAGCACGCCCAGGGCGTAGACCGGAGCACGGACGGTTCCCTCGGCGGCTCTGGGGCTCTTGTTTCGTATCGCCATGGTGGCTCCTGACTCGTCGAGGGGCCCGCCATCTAGCCACAGGCAAGAGTAGGCCGCAAGCGGTCGGCGACTTGTCGCTGACGCACGGGGGCAACGGTGTCTCGCCAGGGCGACACTGCGACCATCGCGCCGGACAGGTCGGTTCGCCTGCGCGCGCGGTCAGACCTGTGCGCCGTGAGTCAGGCTCATCCACGGATCAGATGGTACGGATCGTGCATCCGTGTTCTGCCGGATATGTCCCGCATCCCGCCCAGTGCTGACGTGAGGAACCGAACACCGGTGGAACCTCGAGCCGACAACGCAACGAAGCACGCGACTGCCAACCGATCCGCACGCAGCGTTCCCGGGATCGCCTCGGACGCATTGGGCAGCTATCTCAGCGCCATCGGTCACGAAGCGTTGCTGACCGCCGACGAGGAGTACGCGCTCTTTGCGCGACTCCATCGGCTGAACCGGTGGCGGGATGATGTCGATGGTCAGATGCGGCGTATGTCGGCAGATGCCGAGGTGGGCGGCCCCGTCGCCTCGCGGAATATGCGCGGACGGCGGCGGAGACACGCTGCGCTCGTGGCGGCGACCGATGCGGTCCGGCGCCAGATCATCGAGTCGAATCTACGCCTCGCGGTTGCCATCGCCAAGCGGTTCCAGACGCGCGGCATCAGTCTTTCGGACCTCGTACAGGAAGCCAACGTCGGCTTGATCCGGGCGGTCGACCGCTTCGACCACGAACGCGGCGTGCGCTTCGCCGCTTACGCCGCCTGGTGGATCCAGCAGTCAGTCGGACTCGCCATCATGACGCAGGCGCGCACCATCCGGCTCCCGGCGTACCTGCAGGAGAGACAGCGGCAACTCCGACGCATTGCCGCCGACGCTCCGGCGACGGCAAGCGTGTCCGAGCTGGCTGAGAAGTCGGGAATGACCGCAGAACAGGCGTGGCGGGCGCTTCGGGCGGAGATCGACACGGTGTCGCTCGACCTGCCGGTCAGCCCGGAATCGCGCATGACCGTTGGCGAGGCCATCGAAGACGCGCAGACGCCGCGACCCGACGAGTCCGCCGAACGGTCGGAGCTGTCCGAGCGCGTCGAGCGAATGCTCGCCACCGTCGAGCCGCGCGCGCGCCACATCCTGCGTCTGCGCTACGGCTTCGACGATGGCGTCTCGCGTAGCCTTCAAGAGGTCGGCGACACGATGCAGTTGTCGCGCGAGCGCGTCCGACAGATCGAGTCGAGCGCCTTCGAGCGGCTCCGAATCAAGGGCGACCTCGAGGTACTCCGCGAGTACGCCGTCAGTTGATCCCGTTACTGCAGCCCGGTGATCGTCCCGTCGTCGTCGATATCCATCTCCGTCGCCAGCGGAACGGCTGGCAGCCCCGGCATCAGCAGCATGTTGCCGCAGACGGCGACCAGGAAGCCGGCACCAGCACTCAACCTCACTTCACGTACCGAAAGCCGCCATCCCCTGGGAGCGCCGACCTTCTTCGGGTCGTCGGAGACCGAGTTCTGCGTCTTGGCGACGCAGACGGGGAGTTCGCCGTAGCCCAACCGCACGAACTGGTCGATCTGTGCCTCCGCCTCCGGTGAGATATCCACGCCGTCCGCTCCGTAGGCGACCTCGGCGACGCGCTCCAGCTTGCGCCGTGGACTGTCGCTGCGCTCATAGAGCGGAGCGTACTTCGGCGACCCGGTTTCCGCTGCTCCGACCACAGCCCTGGCGAGTTCGGCAGCGCCCTGGCCGCCTCTGCCATAGGCTTCGCTTAGGGCAGCGGGCACTCCCCACTCGCGGCACGCATCGAGCACGGCTTGCAGTTCGCGCTCCGTATCCTGCGGGAACCGGTTCACTGCCACGACCGTCGCCATCTCGAACGTCGCGAGCATGTCGAGGTGCTTGCGCAGGTTCTCGAGCCCTTTGCGCACCTTCGGAACGCTCTCCTCGTTGAGGCTCGACTGCTTCGCCCCTCCGTGCCGCTTCAGGGCGCGCGCGCTGGCGACCAGCACGACGACGTCGGGAGCGAGACCGAACTGAGGCGCTACGATGTCGAGGAACTTCTCGGCTCCGAGGTCTGCGCCAAAGCCGCACTCGAACACCGCGTAGTCGCCCAGCTTACGGGCCAAGCGCGTCGCCACGATCGAGTTCGTGCCGTGAGCGATGTTCGCGAAGGGCCCACCGTGGATGAAGACGGGCACTCCCTCGGTCGTCTGAACCAGGTTCGGCTGAATCGCCTCGCGCAGAACCGCCGCCATCGCCCCGTCGGCGCCGAGATCGCGCGCTCGCACCGGAACGCCGTCAACGTCGAAGGCGACGACGATGTCTCCGAGGCGCTGCTTGAGCTCGCCGATCGACCCCGACAGGCAGAGCACCGCCATCACTTCCGACGCCGCCGTGATGACGAACCCGCTCTCGCGCTCGACACCGCTCTGTCCGCCGCCGTGTCCGACGACGACGGTTCGCAGCGACCGGTCGTTCATGTCGATGCACCGGGGATACACGATGCGGTTCGTGTCGATCCGCAGTTCGTTCCCCTTGTCGAGATGATTGTCGAGCATCGCCGCGAGCAGGTTGTGGGCGGCTCCGACGGCGTGGATGTCGCCGGTGAAGTGAATGCTGATCGCCTCACGCGGCTCGACCCCGGACTTGCCGCTACCGACCGCGCTGCCCTTGACGCCGAAGACGGGTCCCAGCGACGGCTGGCGAAGGGCGACCACCGTCCTCTTGCCAAGGTGCGTCAAGCCCTGACCCAAGCCGATGGACGTCAGCGTTTTTCCCTCGCCAGCAGACGTCGGAGTGATCG
>VGLH01000157.1 GCA_016866785.1 Candidatus Poribacteria bacterium | reverse complement strand
ACGCACCGCCTCGAAGCGCGCCTCGCTGAGGAGGACGCAGACGATCTTGTGGTCTCGATCTCGCCGCTTGAGGGCTCCGATGGGGCGCACTTCGCAGATGTTGCCCGCCCACGTGGGCTTGCGCACCAGGACCATCGCGTCGAGGCGCTTACCCGCCGGGGAGAGCGTCTCGGGAACCCATCCGTACTCGGTCGGAGCGGGTGTCATCAGCCGGTAGTCGACGACGAACGCCCGCTTCTTGCGATGGTAGCGGTACTTCTTCTTGCTCCCCTTGGGAATCTCGATGACGACGTTGACGATTCCCGGCGCATAGCGCCCGACCGGCGTATCGAGGATGTTCATTGGGTTCGCCTGGCGATTCTACCGCCGTCGGTGCTGGACGATGATCCTGTGAACACCGCGTACGACGGCTTGGGGGTTCCGGTACGTAACGGTGCGTCGATGCCGTTGGGTATTCCGAGACGATAACAGCGGCGTTCGACGGTGTCAAGGTGTCGAAGCCCGCTCGCATCGAGGTGGATGCGTGAGAATCCAGTGGCGACGCGCATTGACAACGCTCGATCCCATCGCGTACAATCGCCCCCAGATACGGGCATGTCCTCCGACTCCCCGCGGACATTCCTGCGAGCGATGTGGTCTGCGCCGAGACCGCTCCGGATGGATACGCCCTCATTCCAGAACCGAGGAGTCGCGCCTCAATGAGAGATTACACGACGGATGCCATCCGGAACCTCTGTGTCGTCGCCCATGCGGGAGCCGGCAAGACCTCCCTCATCGAGGCGATGCTCTACTCGTCCGGAGCCATCGCCCGGATGGGGCGTGTCGAAGACGGCACGACCGTGTCCGACTTCGACCCCGATGAGGTTTCGCGGCGCACCACGCTCGCCGCGACTCCGTGCATCGCCGAATGGCGCGAACACAAGCTGAACCTCATCGATTCGCCCGGTTACGAGGACTTCTACGGCGAGCTGGAAAGCGCCCTGCGAGTCGCGGATGCCGCGATCATCGTCGTCGACGCCGTCCAGGGCGTCGCCGGGGGAACCGAGAAGGTCTGGGCTGCAGCGGAACGCCACAACCTGCCGCGAGCCATCGTCGTGAACCATCTGGACGGTGAAGACGCCGACTACGACAAGGTCCTCGCCAGCGTTCAAGACCTGCTGGGGGTCCAGCCGGTGCGCGTCACGCTTCCGGTGGGCGCGGGCTCTTCGCTGACGGGCGTGGTCGATCTGCTCGCCATGCGCGGCGTGCAGTTGGCGGCGGACGGCAAGACCGCCGAGGTCGGCGACATCCCGGCGGACGTCGAAGGAGCCGCCGAGGAAGCCCGCGAGGCGCTCATCGAAGCCGCCGCCGAGGGCGAGGACTCCTTGACGGAGAAGTATCTCGAAGGCGAAGAGCTCTCCGCCGAAGAAGTCGCCGAGGGCTTGCGCGCCGCGTTCCGCGAACGGGTCGCCATACCCGCGTTCGCCGTTTCGGCGATCAAGAACGTGGGCGTCAGCGTCCTTCTGGACTTCATCGTGGACTGCTTCCCGTCGCCCGCCGACGTGCCGGTTCCCGCAACGCTGAGCGGCGAAGAGGTCACGCTGACGGCGGACGCCTCGGGCCCGCTGGCGGTGCTCGTCTTCAAGACGGTCACGGACCCCTTCTCCGGTCGCCTGAACCTCTTCCGGGTCTACTCGGGAACGCTCGGCGTCGAGTCGGTTCAGAATACGTCGCGAGGCGAAGCGGAGCGCATCAGCAAGGTCAACCATCCGTCGGGCAAGCAGCAGATCGAGGCGAAGCAGATCGTCGCGGGCGATATCGGCACGGTCGTCAAACTGGCAGCATCGGGAACGGGCGACACGCTGGCTCGCCCCGACAAGCCGTACGTGCTCGCCCCGGTGAGCTTCCCGGCTCCGACGCTTTCTCTCGCCGTCTTCCCGATGACCGAAGGCGATGACGACCGGCTCATCGCGGGCATCACGCGCATCGCCGACGAAGACCCCAGCTTCCATGTGTCGCGCAACAACGACACGAAAGAGACGATCATCTCCGGGCTGGGCGAGCAGCACCTGACCGTTTCGCTGGAACGCGCCAAGCGGAAGTTCAACGTGAACGCCCGCACCGCCGCCCCGAAGATCGCCTACCGCGAGACGTTCGCGAAGGCGGTCAAGGGCGTCGAGTACACGCACAAGAAGCAGACCGGCGGTTCGGGGCAGTACGCGCGGATCGTCGTCGATGTCGAACCGCTGCCGCGCGGCGGCGGGTACGAGTTCGTCGACAAGATCTTCGGCGGCGCAATCGACCAGCAGTACCGACCCAGCGTCGACAAGGGGATGCAAGCGTCGATGACCGAAGGCGTCCTGTGCGGCTTCCCGGTCGTCGATCTTCGCGTGTCGCTGGTGGACGGCAAGACGCACCCGGTCGACTCGAAGGACATCGCCTTCCAGATCGCGGGACGGGAAGGATTCAAGAAAGCCGCCGAGATGGCGGGAATCGTGCTCTTGGAGCCGGTCATGAACCTCGAGATCCTGGTTCCCGAGGACAGCATGGGTGACGTGATCGGCGACCTGAACGGCAGGCGGGGGCACGTGATGGGCATGGATCAGGTGAACAACCGCCAGCTCATCCGCGCCGAGGTTCCGCTGGCGGAGATGTCGCGCTACCACACGGACTTGCGCGCCATGACCCGCGCGCGGGGAACCTTCACGATGACGCTCTCCCACTACGCCGAAGTGCCGCGCGAGGCGCAGGAGAAGATCGTCACGGCGATCAAGCAGGGATAGTGCGGAACAGACGTGTCGACACGACCCTTCGGTTCCGCCGGAGGGTCGTTCGCTTTCCTGCGCCATCGGAGTCCGCGCCATGGAGACGTTCGCGACCGTCGAGGCGATGCGCGCCTGGCGTCGGAGCCAGGGCTCCCGGAGCGTCGGACTCGTTCCGACGATGGGCTACCTCCACGAGGGACATCTCTCCCTTGTCCGCGCCGCGAAGGCGGACAACGAGCGCATCGTCGTCAGCATCTACGTGAACCCCACGCAGTTCGGGCCCAAAGAGGACTTCGCGGCGTACCCCCGCGACTTGGCGCGCGATTCCGCGCACCTGGAACGAGAGGGAACCGACGTCCTCTTCGCCCCTACGGACGCGGAGATGTACCCGCCAGGAGCGGCGACCTTCGTGACCGTCGAGGGAACGCTGACCGAAGGGCTCTGCGGGGCGTCCCGGCCCGGACACTTTCGCGGCGTGGCGACCGTCGTGTCCAAGCTGTTCCACATCATCGAGCCGACGCGCGCCTACTTCGGCGAGAAGGACGCCCAACAGCTCGCCGTGCTGCGCCGCATGACGCTCGATCAGCGGATGGACATCGAGATCGTCGGCTGCCCAATCGTCCGCGAGCCGGACGGGTTGGCGATGAGCAGCCGAAACGTCTATCTTTCGGCGGACGAGCGGCGGTCGGCTCTGAGCCTGTCCCAAGCGCTGGCGCACGCCGAGGGACGCATCCGCTCCGGGGAACGCGACGCGGCGGCGATCCGGGCGGAGCTCCTTGACCGATTCGCGGAAACGTCCCATGCGCGAGTGGACTATGTCGAGTTCGTGGACGCGGAAAACCTGGCTCCTGTGACGCGCCTGCGCGGGAGGGTTTTGCTGGCGCTGGCGGTGTTCATCGGCAGAACGCGCCTGATCGACAACCGGACGTTCGAGGTGGGGGAGTAGCGCCGGAGGTGGCAGACTACCACGAGCACGTGCAGGCGGGTGTCGTGTTCTACGGGGGTTTCCTCGTCGTCGGCGGAGGGCTCTGGCTCATGCCGACGGGTTCCGCCCTGCGATGGATGGAGGTCCTTCTGCCGACCGGTTCCGCCTCGTGGGAGACGGTCATCGGCTTGGGCATCTGTTTCGTCATCGCGATGCTGGGTGCGCTCTGGCCCGACGTGGACATCAAGAGCATGGGGCAGCTCGTGTTCTACAGGCTCTTTTTGGTCCTCGACCTGGGTCTGCTGGTGCTCTACTACTTTCAGCGTCAGGCGCGGTATCTTGAGGGAGCCGCGCTGCTGGGTCTGGCGGCGATGCTGCCGCTGATCGGCAAGCACCGGGGCTGGACGCACTCGCGGATCGTGATGTTTGGGCTTTGCGGAGCCATCGCGGCGATCCCAATGATCATCGAGGGCGGCGTGACGTGGGTCGGGCTGCCGTACGCCATCGCGGCGCTGCTGGGCTACGCCAGCCACCTATTCAAGGATGGCATCCTCTTCACGCGTTGATCGAGCGTGCAGGACGTGTGTGGCGAGCGCGATCCGGGTAGTCGCTCGCATCCCTCATCCTAACCTTCTCTCGCAAGGGGAGAAGGAACCAGAACACCCTCTCCCCTCGTGGGAGAGGGCTGGGGTGAGGGGGACGGGAAACCAATCACGACCAGGGAGAGCGTGCTGAAAACCGCTGTCATCGTCATCGACCACGGCAGCCGGTTCCAAGCGGCGAACGAGATGCTCGAAGAGGTCGTCGAGATGCTCCGGGCGCGCAACGCCTTCGACATCGTCGAGGTCGCGCACATGGAGCTCGCCGATCCGAGCCTCGATGCCGCGTTCGACGCGTGTGTCCGGCAGGGGGCGGAGCGCGTCGTCGTACAGCTCTATTTTCTGTCGCCGGGACGTCATTCGCAGAGCGACATCCCGCGCATGACGGCGGAAGCTGCCGCGCGGCATTCGGGCGTCGAGGCGGTTGTCACCGAGCCGCTGGGACTCGATGAGCGCCTGATCGATGTCGTCGTCTCCCGTGTCCGGGAGTCCATCGCAGAGGAACCGTCGGTCGCATGAACCACTGGCTGCTCAAAACGGAACCGGGAACCTACTCCTACGCCGACCTCGTCCGCGACGGCGGGACGTTCTGGAACGGCATCCGCAACTACCAGGCGCGGAACAACCTCCAGGCGATGCGCGTCGGCGATCTGGCGCTCATCTACCACAGCGTCGAGCCGCGCGAGGTCGTGGGCGTCGCCCGCGTCACGCGTGAGGCGTACCCCGACCCGACGGTCGATGATCCGCGTTGGGTCGCCGTGGACATCGTGCCGGTCGGAGAGCTCCGGGAACCGGTGTCCCTGGCGACGATCAAATCGACGCCTGCGCTCGCGGCGATGGTGCTGATCCGCCACACGCGGCTGTCCGTGGTTCCCGTGACGGCTGCGGAGTTCCGGGAGGTCCTCCGGCTGGGGAGGGGCGAGCATCTCGCCTGATCGTGCCGCCATGCCCAAGAGCGACCTTCTCCGCCGCATGGAAGCCCTCAACGGGGGTCCTCTGCAGAACCTGCCGGAGGAGCGCCCCTCCGAGGTGGAACCGACGCCGCGCGTCGTTCGTCCGAAGCGTTCCGAACCGCCCGGCAGCGCGCTCGATGGCATCGAAATCGAGACGTCGCGGGGCCCTGCCTACTACCTGATCCGCCGCGTCTTCGACCTGGGCGACGAGCTCTGCTCCCTGCCGCAGCGGTTCGCGTACGCGGTTCAGAGCTCCGGCTTGCGCAAGCGCCTGACGACCGTCTGCCGCAGCGTGCGGATCGACCTGCCCGACCTGATCTTCCTCGACCTGGAGACGTGCGGACTTCGGCATGAGCCGATCTTCCTCGTCGGCGCGATGGAGTGGACGGACGGACAGCTCGTCGTGCGGCAGTATCTCGCTCGGCATTACGCGGAGGAGGGCGCGATCCTGGCGGCGTGGGAGGAGATAGCGCGCGGTCGGAAGGCGCTCGTGACGTTCAACGGCAAGAGCTTCGACGTGCCGTACATCCGGGCGCGGCAGTCGGCGCACGGTCTGCCGGCGTTCCGGGAGCCCGCCCATCTCGACCTGCTGCACGAGTCGCGGCGCATCTGGCGGCGATCCGTGCCGAACCATCGGCTCCAGACGCTGGAGGAGCGCATCTGCGGCAGGACCCGGACGGGTGACATCCCCAGCAGCGAGATTCCCGCCGCCTACGCGCGGTTCGTACGCACTGGCGATGATTCGGAGATGGGCAGTATCCTGCTGCACAACGCGCTCGACTTGGCGACGCTCGCCGAGTTGATGGTGCGGGCATATCCCTCTGCCACCGATGATTGAGCATCGCCTTTCCGCCGCCCCGCGAAAGCGGGTCTGGTGGCGTGTCGGGCTGATCTTCTATGATTTGCGTATCTACCCCTCTCAGCCTGCGAAGCGGGGAGGATGGAGGAGGGGCGGAAGGCTATCGCCATTTCAGTGACAAACCAGTAGCGGGATCGGAGGGTTCGCGTGAGGATCCGCGATATTCGCTCGCTCGGACTGATCGGCGCGACGCCCGAAGGCGGCTGGACCGACGAGCTGCTTCCCGACGACTGCGTCCACACGCTCGTCTTCGTCGAGACGGACGAGGGGCTCACTGGCACAGGCTCGGTGTTCACCAACGACCGGCTCGTCCGCGCCGCGCTCGAAGTCCTCAAGCCGCTCTACGACGGCGAGAACGCCCTGGAGCCCGAGCGCGTCAGCGAGAAGCTGCGTCAGAACATGTTCTGGCTCGGACGCGGCGGCAGCATCGAGCACACGATCAGCGGGATCGACATCGCCCTGTGGGACCTGCTAGGCCAGGCGACGGATCAGCCGGTCGGGCGGCTGCTTGGCGGGCGGTACCGCGACCGGGTTCTGCCCTACGCCTCGCTGCTCATGGAGGAGCCCGGCGCGCTGGCGGACCGGTTGGCGCGCATCCGAGCGCAGGGGTTCCGCGCATTCAAGATCGGCTGGGGACCCTTCGGACGGCGGAACGCGGCGACCGATGAGGCGATCGTCCGAGCGGCGCGCGACGCCGTCGGAACCGACTGCCTCCTCATGGTCGACGCCGGCGGGAGCGACGCGCACTGGCATCAGGGCTACAAGTGGGCGATCCGCGCGGCGGAGATGCTCGCCGACTACGACGCCTACTGGTTCGAGGAGCCGCTTCGTCCCGATGACCTGGACGACTACGCGCTCCTACGCCGGAACGCGCCGCTGCCGATCGCCGGTGGCGAAGTCCTGACGCGTCGGCAGGCGTTCCAGCCGTGGATCGAAGCCCGCGCCGTCGATATCGTCCAGCCGGACGTGACGAAGGTGGGCGGCATCACGGAGTCGCGCCGGATCGCCTGGATGGCGTCGGATCACGGGATTCGGATGATCCCGCACGGGTGGAACACGGCGGTGGGTCTCGCCGCCGATCTGCAGCTCGCATCGGCGTTCCCGCACACGGACCTCGTCGAGTACATCGCGGACTCGCTCTACGTGGAAGGGATCGTGGCGGAGGCGTGGGAGCTCGACGGAGACGGGATGCTCGCCATACCGGAGGCTCCGGGGCTGGGCGTCGCCCTCGACATGGACGCCGTGCGGCGGTACAGCCGAGGCGCTTGACGGCGCTCCGGTCCTCGGACAACGGCGAAGGAAGCACTCTCCATGTACCCCACACTCTCGCTGCTGCTCTACGCCCTCTGCTCCTCGACGCCAGCATCGGAGAAGACGGCGTTCCAGACCGCTGCGGGCTGGAGCCCGGAGCTCGACCTGCGCTCGGACATCGCCATCGTCTACGGCGTGAACCCGTCGTTCCGAGACCGGCTCGAAAGCTGGCGTTCGCGCGGCTACGGCGTCCACATGATGACGGGCGTCGCCTGGGGAGGCTATCAGGACTACCTCGACGGGAAGTTCGACGGAGCCGATCACTGGCACGAAGGACAGGTCGCCCGCGACGGCACGATGATCATGCACGGCGCGCGCGTGGGTTCGCCGGATAGGCGTTCATCTCCTTCACTTTGGAGAGCGCGCAAGCCTCGTTGCCATATCCCGCGCTCTGCTCCGCAGCGGTGCAGCCGACCCATGCGTTGGCCTCTCGCCACGTGAGCCTTCTCTGCTCCTCGGTTGAGCCAGTCCAGCTGAAGCCCAATAGCTGAGGTCATGGGCCGTGTCCTGACGCCAGTATGCGTCAACACCGGATGCCTCCATGAACGCGAAGTAGATTCGATCGCACGCCGCGAAGGTCCCTCCTTCGCCGTTCCATATCTGGAGAAACTCATCGTCCAATAGATCGATGTCCGGCTGCCAGACGTACCAGAAACCCGTCGGAACCTGATGCGCGACCGTCTCACCGAGCCGGAATG
>VGLH01000156.1 GCA_016866785.1 Candidatus Poribacteria bacterium | reverse complement strand
GTTCGCCGTGGATAGAGACGCCGCGCTGGATGATGTCTTCGACGACCGCCTGTGGCGCGAACTGATGGAACGCCTGCTGTAAGCCTTCCAGCTCCAGCAGCGTATGATCGAACGCCGACTGGAGACGCCGCTCGCGAGCGCTCGTGTTCCGCAGAAGAACGGCAACCCCTGCCAGGCTGAGCGTAACGATCGCCAGAGCGACCGGGAGCGCTAGGCGCATACGCCGGCTTCGGTGAGCACGCTGAGGCGGCACATCGCGTTGGCGACGGCGTAGACCTGGATGGCTTCGAGCACTTCCTCCGGCTGAAGCTGGCTGGCGAGCTCGCGGATACGCGTCTGGATCGTGCGCGTCTGATAGCGGATCGTCTCGCGCGCGACGGGCACCAGGCGGGTTTCGGCAGCGCTCATCTTGTCCGATGTGAGGTGGGAGAGGATCTGATCGAAGTCGGCAGTTGAGAGACCTTCCGACTCAACGACTTCGCGGCATTCGCTCACCGCCAGAGAGCAGGAGAGCGCCTGGGCGACGATCGCGGTCATCATGCCCTTCGTGCGCTGCTGGAGGCCGTGTGTCTCCCAGCACCGGTTGACGATGCGGCGGACGTTCGGGTGGCAGGGCAGAGCTCGCAGTTGTTCGGTGACCTGGGCTGCGGGCCCGTCGTCCGGCAGATTCTGCTTGGCATCGGGTTGTGCCGGTCCGCGCCGCTTGGGCGAGCGAAGCAGGAACGGCTTCACCAGGAACCCGTACCACGGGTTCACGGTCCGTTCGATGGCAGCCGGGCGGAACGACGCCAAGGTCGCCAGCCGGTTCTGCAGAACCGCCAGAGTGGCGCACGTGGCGATCTCGGCGATGGTAGCGTCATCGAAGCCAGCACTTCTCAGGGCTTCGACGTCGGCGGCTCCCGGACGCGGGTTCGCGCGGGAGAGGCGTTGGGCGAAGTCGAGGGCGAGGCGTTCCGGTTCCGTCAGTTCGGCGCTGTGCAGGTCGGTTTCGAGCCGGCGGATCTCCGCCTCCGCAAACCCGTTCAACTGCAAGAGCGTCCGCACGTAGCCGTAGCAGAAGCGGCAGGAGTTGTCCTGCGCGACGACGAAGTTCGTCAGCGACATGAGCTTGGGCGACAGATGCGGGTACTGCGCCGCGAGGGCATCGAGATGCGACTCGATGATCCACGGGCAGCTCAAATAGACATCGTGCTGCGGCAGCCAGGTCCCGATGACCTGCTTGGCGCGCTGCACGAGTTCTGGGGAAGGCGGGACCCGTGGAGCCTCGAGCGGCTCGCTCCACTCGATGCGATCGAGCGGCGAAGACGGCATGACATCACCTCATCTGGTCAGCAATGCCTGCGTACGAAGCGTACTAGCCGACGCAACAGAATACCACGGATCCAGACTGTACTAGCGGGGCAATACGGGCGGAGACTGGGTCGACGTTGCGTCGGAGCTCACGCCCTTTTCATTTCTCCCCAAGACGTCGGTAGGTTCCCGGTCGGCTGGGCGCTCGCCGTGCGGGTCTTCATGCCCAGGATGGGCGTCAGCTTCGCCGCGAACGCGCCGCTGACCTCGTCCGGAACGACGACCGTGATCTTCTCCGGCGCATCGACGCCGACCCCGACCTCGACGGCTCTCCGGATCTGCTCCTGCTCGAAGATCGCTCCCTCGGTGACGACGGGCGTCGTCCCGTAGAGCCGCAAGATCGCCACGCCGACGGCATCGACCGCGATCCGATCCGTTCCGGCGATGACGACTCCCGGCTGGACCCGCTTGCCCGCTTCGGGACCCGCATCGACGAAGCCTTCCATCGCGTCGAGGACGATCAGGTCGGGCTGATAGAGCTGGTTGATCTCGGCGATCATCCGCCGTTGGTCGCGGGAGCCGTGGAGCTCGCCCATGAAGTTGTAGCCGTCCTTCGGCGACACGCGGGCGACCATCCCGACGCTGTTCTTGAGCGACAGCGTGAAGTGCCCGCCGAAGCGATGGGTCTTGAGGCAGCAGGTCTGGACGAGGCTCTCCGCTTCGAGGAACAGCTTGGGGAAATAGAGCCCGTTCTGCCAGTGGGAGTCCTTCATCTCGAACGGCTTCCACGCGTCATCCGCTAGCCGGTCGAGCGCGATGGATTCGAAGTCCATCTCCGACCCCAACGCCGGAATGCCCTTCTCCTCCATGACGCGCACCGTGTCGCCCATGCCGCTGCGGTCGGCGACGGTGAACGCCGTTGCGCCCATCTCGCTGAGCTTCCCGATCAGCGTGCGGAGCGTGTCGGGGTGGGTGGAACCCGGGAACTCGTGGGCGCTGTTGAAGTTGGGCTTGAGGACGACCTTTTTGCGCTGGACTGGGTTGGTTCCCAGAAGGTCGATGGCGCGGCGGATCGCGGCAGACCGGCTCTCGCTTTTGACGAGGGAGACGATTGCGCCGCCGGCATGGGGCTCCGACGAACCGCGCATCGGCAGAAGGAGCCCGGCTCCAGCGGCGGCAGACAGTCCGAGGAATTCGCGGCGGGTGTACATCGGCTCTCCTTTCACCGGTTGCGGTCGGGTCTTGGATGTACGGCAAGGCGCGGCGAGATGCAAGTCGGCTCCGCTGATGTCATCACATGAGATAGGGCAGAGCCTGGTCGTGCAGACCTCTTGGGGGATCGCCGCGCTGATGCTGATCGCCTGCGCGTCAGCATATCTCGCCTGTTCGTCCTGCTGAATGTCCCGACTTTGTGGATGAGGTCAGATGCGATGCGTCGTCTGCGCAGGAGCGGGAACACCTCCTATGTCGATATCGATCACGCTGTGCGCTCCCGCGAACCCAAGGGGCTCGCACGTCGGACGAGAACGCGCGTGCCCGGATGTTGCTCGGGTTGCCGGCTGGTATACTCTCTGCCGGAGGTGGCGCGCCCATGGCGATCTACGAAGAACTCGGCATCACGCGCATCATCAACGGAGCGGCGACCCTGACCCGTCTGGGTGGCTCCATCATGCCGCGCGAAGTCATCGGCGCGATGATGGAGGCGGCGAACGCATACGTCGATATCGAGTATCTCTCCGAGCGCGTCGGCGAGGAGATCGCGGCGATGACCGGCAACGAAGCCGCGTTCGTCTGCGCGAGCGCCGCCGCCGGAATCCTGCTCTCCGTCGCCGGCGCGATGACGGGAACCGATGCCGCCAAGCGCGCCCAGCTCCCCGACGCGAGCGGCATGCGCGACGAGGTGATCGTCCAGCGCTGCGCGTCGGTTCCCTTCGAGTTCGCCATCCGCCAGACAGGAGCCAAGATCGTCGCCATCGGGGACGAACGTCAGGCGACCGAAGACGAGCTCCGTCGGGCGCTGGGGCGCAAGACCGCCGCCGTGTTCCTCGCGCCCAAGGGCGACGGGCCCTCCGGCTCCATCCCGGTTCCGCGCGCCGTCGAGATCGCCCACGACCACGCGGTTCCCGTCATCGTCGATGCCGCTGCGCAGCTTCCGCCGCCGGAGAACCTCTGGCGCTTCACGGCGAAGTGGGACGCCGACTGCGCCATCTTCAGCGGCGGGAAGGGGCTCTGCGGACCCCAGGCGACGGGGTTGATCGTCGGCAAGAAGGCGCTCGTCGAAGCCGCCGCGTTCCATGCGTCGCCGGAGCCGTTCATCGGGCGTCCCGCGAAGGTGGGCAAGGAGGAGCTCGCGGGGCTCTACGCCGCCGTGAAGTGGTACCTCAGCCTCGACCACGAAGGCTTGATGAGGCAGTACGAGGAGACCGTCCAGTATTTCATCGACGAGCTCTCGCGCGCCAAGCACGTCATCGCCGAGCGCGATTTCCCGTCGGAGGCGGGTCAACCGATGCCGCGCGTCAAAGTGACGCTCGACGAAGAGGCGCTGGAGATGTCGCGTGACGAACTGATGGACACGCTGCTGTCGGACACGCCCGCCGTCGTCGTCTCTCCCGCCGGACCGCACGGGTTCCACATTAACCCGCAGACGCTGCGACCGGGCGAGGAGCGGATCGTCGCGACGCGGCTGCTTCGGGTGCTGCTGGGACGGGAGCTCGCCAACCTGCGCCGCGCGGCGGAGGAGCCGATGTCGTGAACGCCATTGACGCGCTGCTCACGCGCGAACAGATCGCCGCGTTCTGCGAGCGCTGGCGGATCCGCGAGTTCGCCGTGTTCGGGTCCGCTCTGCGGGATGACTTCGGTCCGGACAGCGACCTCGACGTCCTGGTGACCTACGCGCCGGACGCCCAGTGGAGCCTGCTCGATCACGTCGCGATGGAAGAGGAGTTGAGCGAGGTCGTCGGACGTTCCGTCGACATCGTGACGCGCCGCGCCGTCGAGCGGAGCGAGAACTGGATTCGGCGCGAGGCGATGCTGGGCAGTGCGCAAGTGGTCTACCGCGGTGGATGACGCGACGCTTCTCGACACCGCTGGAGCTCGCCGCTCGCCTCGATCCACTGGTTCCGCGCGAGCCTTGAGCGTGGCCGCCAACGTGACATGGAGGCCACCCATCACCGGGGACATGTGGCTCCCAGCTTGCGCCGCGATCGACCCGCACCAGAGGAACCTACTGTGATGACCCGCACGATCGTCGCGTTCGGAGATTCCATCTCGCAGAGCAGCCGTTTTCCGGTCGAAGAGCGCTGGACGACGCTCCTCCAAGCCCGGCTCCGCGCCGAAGGACGCGACGTGAACGTCGTCAACTCCGGCGTGGGCGGCAACACGACCGGACAGGGACTCGAACGCATCGAATCCGCCGTGATCGCCCACGCGCCCGACCTCGTCACCATCGAGTTCGGCTACAACGACTGTCACATCGTCGAGGGAACCGCGGCGCGGACTTCCGAAGCCGACTTCCGCACGAATCAGCACCGGATCGCTCGGATCATCCGCGAATGCACAGGCGCGCAGATGGTCTTCATCGCGAACCATCCGACGCTCATCATGGACATCAAGACGAACGGCAGGTCCTACGAGGCGAACAGCCGGGTCTACAACGCGATCACCCGCGATGTCGCCCGCATCGAAGGCGTTCCGCTGCTCGACCTGCACGCGCGATTCGGTCGGCGGGGCACGCCGCTCGGGGCGCTGCTCATCGAAGACGCGATCCATCTCAGCCGCGAGGGCGAGGCGGAATACGCAGCGCACGTCGGCGACTTCCTCATCGAGCATGCGCTCATCTGACGATGCCACGACCCATCTACCTCGACCACAACTCGACGACGCCGCTCAAGCCCGAAGTGCTCGACGCGATGATGCCGTTCCTGACCGAGCGCTACGGGAACGCCTCGAGCCTGCACGCCTACGGACGCGCCGCGCGGAATGCCGTCGAATCGGCGCGCGATGCCGTCGCCCGGCTGATCGGGGCGGAGCCGTCGGAGATCGTCTTCACCAGCGGCGGCACGGAATCGGACAACCTGGCGATCCACGGCATTCTGAACGCCGCGAGAGACAGGAATCGCCTCGTCACGACGGCGATCGAGCACCACGCCGTCCTCGAAACGGCGAAATGGCATCAGCGGCGAGGGGTTCCCGTGACGTTCGTCGGCGTCGATCGGTTCGGGCATGTCGACCTGGACGCGCTCCGCGACGCGCTGGACGACGGGACCGCGCTCGTCTCCGTCATGCACGCCAACAACGAGGTCGGCACGCTCCAGCCCATCGGCGAGATCGCGGAGATCGCGCGCGAACGGAGCGTTCCCCTGCACACGGACGCGGTCCAGACGGTCGGTCGGATTCCCGTCTCCGTCGCGGAGCTCGGCGCAAACCTGCTGTCGCTGTCGGCGCATAAGTTCGGGGGGCCCAAGGGCGTCGGCGCGCTCTACGTGCGGCAGGGGACGCGGATCGAGCGGCTCCACCACGGCGGATCGCACGAGCGGAACCGGCGCGGCGGAACCGAGAACGTCGCCGGCATCGTCGGACTGGGCAGAGCCGCAGAGCTCGCGCTGGAGGGCGTCGCGTCGGAATCGGCGCGGCTGCGCGACCTGACGGACGAGTTCCTGGCGCAGATCGCCGCGCGGATCGAGGGGTACGAGATCAACTCACCATCAGACCGGACGCCCGGCACGGTGAGTCTGTCGTTCCACGACGTGATCGGGGAGAACCTGATCCTCGCGCTCGACCTAGAGGGCGTGTGCGTCTCGACGGGTTCCGCATGCACGTCGGGGTCGATGGAGCCGTCGCACGTCCTGAGAGCGATGGGGCTTCCGCCGGAGATCGCCCAGGGAACGATCCGATTCTCGTTCGGGTCGGGGAACGACTCCGAGCAGGCGACCGAAACCGTGGACATCCTGGCGCGTCTGCTGGAGCGGATGCGCCAACGCAAGCCGAGGGCGCGAGCCGTCAACGAGGGAGCCGCCGGGTGAAAGTCACCTTCCTGGGAACCGGCACGTCGAGCGGGCTGCCGGTCATCGGGTGCGAATGCGCCGTCTGCATGTCGGACGATCCGAAGAACCGGCGTCTGCGCGTGTCGGTTCTGCTCGAATGGGACGACAAGCGCGTCGTCATCGACACGGGACCCGATTTCCGCGAGCAGATGATCCGCGAGCGCGTCCGGACGCTCGACGCGGTTCTCTACACCCACTCCCACGCCGACCATCTCTACGGACTCGACGACATCCGCATCTTCTGCATGCGCGCCGGAGGTAGGATACCGGTCTTCGGAGAGCGAGCGTCCCTCGACCGCATCCTGCACGTGTTCGACTACGCGTTCGTGGGTCGGGTAGAAGGCGGCGGCGTGCCGCAGTTGGACCTGCGCGAGATCGACGGGCCCTTCGAGCTCTTCGGTCGGGAGATCGTGCCGCTGCGCGTGTGGCACGGGAGCACGCCGGTTCTCGCGTACCGGATTGGCGGATTCGCCTACGCGACCGACTGCAGCGCCGTGCCGCCGGAGACGATGGAGGAGCTCGAAGACCTCGACGTCCTCGTTCTGGACGCTCTGCGCCCCAAGCCGCATTCGACGCACTTCTCCATCGACGAGGCGATCGCCGTCGCGCAGAAGCTCAAGCCGCGCCGGACGTACTTCGTCCACATGACCCACGATGTCGACCACGAGACGGTCAACCGCGAGCTCCCGAAGGGTATCGAACTCGCCTACGACGGGCTCCGCGTCGAGGTCTGACGCCGAGGTCCTCCACTTGCCACGCCGACACAAGCTACACGACGACGAGGTCGATATCGACGCCGACCTTGTCGAGCGGCTGATCGCGTCGCAGTTCCCACGGCTCGCGGGCATGTCCATCCGACCGGTTCCGTCGATGGGGACGGTGAACGCGATCTATCGCGTCGGCGGCGAGCACTACGCGCGCCTTCCGCGAACGCCTCGGTGGGCGGCCGACCTGGAGCGCGAATGCCAGTGGCTGCCGTATCTCGCGCCCCATCTGACGCTGCGGATTCCCGAACCGCTGGCGATGGGCGAGCCCTTGGATGGGTACGCCTTCCGCTGGGCGGTCTACCGGTGGATCGACGGCGCGCCCTATGACGACCGCCTCATCGCCGACGAGCGCGACGCCGCGAGGACGCTGTCGGAGTTCGTGCGCGAGTTGCGCTCCGTCCCGCCCCTGCCCGACGCGCCGCGCGCAGGTCGCCGCCCGCTGCGGGAGCTCGACGCGATGACACGCGATGCCCTCGAATCCGCGCGGGATGTCATCGACTGCGCGGCTGCGTTGACTGCCTGGGATCGCGCGCTCGAAACCCCGGCGTGGAGCGGCGAACCGGTATGGATCCACGCCGATCTGCTGATGCCGAACCTGCTCGTGAACGCAGGTCGGCTCGCTGCCGTCATCGACTTCGGCAGCGCGGGGATCGGCGATCCGGCGCACGATGTCATCCCCGCGTGGAGCGTCTTCGGGAGCGCTGGGCGGGACGCGTTCCGGCGGACCCTCGACGTGGACGACGGCACGTGGAGCCGGGCGCGCGGGATCGCCCTACACCAAGCCGCGATCGCCATTCCGTACTACGTCGAGACGAACTCCGGCTTCGCGGCGTTGGCGAAGCGCACCGTCGAGCAGGTCGTCTCGGACTGACGGATGGGACGTCAGACCGCCCGTCCCGCCGCCTTGAGGATAACGAGCGCATCCGCTGTGACGAAGGGATTACTCTTGCGGCGGCTCGACCCGCCCCAGTCCACGATGGACACGCCGTTGTCGCGGGGATCGCTGGGTCGGTAGTGCCGCGCCTCCGCCGAGAACCCGCCGTCCGGAAGCC
>VGLH01000155.1 GCA_016866785.1 Candidatus Poribacteria bacterium | reverse complement strand
AGCGCTGCGCAGACGAAGATCGCCAGTTTCGCAGTCACTGTCCTGACAGTACTTGCAGCCATGGGGCCCCCGTTCGGGTTACGCGGCGGATGCTACCATCGCCATACGGAGTCGGACAACTCGCGCCCGCTCGGACGTTCCGCCATCCCTATCCGTCGCTCCCGCGCAAGCGGGAGCTTAGAGTCTGGATTCCCGCTTCCGCGGGAATGACAGATCAGGTCTGCTCCGTCCGACATTCGGAGCGTCCCGAACAGGTCGTGCCCGCGCAGGAGACCGCCCACGCGTCGAATTGACATCGAACCAGGGCGGTTCTACGATTCGGGAGTCGCCGAAGCAGCGCCAACGCCACCATCGGAGGAGCGCATGCGCGAAGACCCGAAGCCGTCCGTTGGCGAGGCGTTCGCCCGTCTCGTGGAGATCATCGCCATCCTGCGGTCGGAGAACGGGTGCCCGTGGGACCGCGCCCAGACGCACACGTCTCTGACGAAGGACCTGGTCGAGGAGACCTACGAGGTCATCGAAGCCATCGAGGTTGGCTCCCCCGGCAAGCTAGCAGAAGAACTGGGCGATCTGCTCATCAACGTGGCGCTCCACGCCCGCATCGCCGAGGAAGCCGACGGACTCAGCATGGTGGACGTCCTCAACCTGACGAACGACAAGCTCGTGCGTCGGCACGAGCACGTCTTCGGCGAAGGCGACGCCGGTTCCCCGGAAGAGGTGATTCGTCTCTGGGAGCGCATCAAGCGCGGCGAGCCTGGATCGTCGGAGCGCGTGTCGGTGCTCGATGGTGTGCCGTCCGGTCTTCCGGCGCTGATGGCGGCGGCGAAACTTCAGAAGAAGGCGTCGCGCGTGGGATTCGATTGGGAGACGGTGGCTCCCACCATCGAGAAGGTGCGTGAGGAGGTCGCGGAACTCGAAGCCGATATTGCCATCGGTTCCGACAGCGACCGTCTCACGGAGGAGCTCGGCGACGTGCTGTTCGCCGTGGTCAACGTCGCGCGGTTGCTGGGCGTCGAGCCAGAATCCGCCCTGCGGAGCGCGAACGCCAAGTTCTCTCGGCGGTTCCAGAGCCTCGAGCAGGAGCTGCAGAGCCGTGGCGAGGATTTCGGCGACCACGACCTCGAGTCGCTGGATCGGATTTGGGACGACGTGAAGCGGCGGGAGCGCGAGGAACCGTCGAGCGTCAGTCCTTCAGACTGAACCGAACGATGTGCGAGAGCGCGGCGACTCCGTCCTTCCAGTTGATCTTCTTGCCTTCATCGAACGCGCGCCGCGAGTAAGAGATTGGCACCTCGACGATGCGGAGCCGCTTCTTGGCAAGCTTCGCGGTGATCTCCGGCTCGAAGCCGAAGCGGTCGCTGCGGAGCCGGATCGTCCGCAAGATATCCGTCGGGATGAGCTTGTAGCATGTCTCCATGTCGCTCAGCCGGTAGCCCGTGAAGAGGTTGGACAGCCAGGTCAGCGCGCGGTTGCCGTACGTGTGCCAGGTGGCGCTATCGACTTCGAGGAACCGCGAACCGTAGACGATATCGGCATCGCCAGCGAGGATCGGGGCGAGCAGCCGACCGTAGTCGTTGGGGTCGTATTCCAGGTCGGCGTCCTGCACGATCACGAGGTCACCGGTCGCCATCTCGAAGCCAGTCCGAAGCGCCGCGCCCTTCCCACGGTTCTCAGGATGGTATCCGAACCGTATCCCTGCCGGGCTATGCGCCTCCAACGCCTGCAGGAGCTCCCGCGAGCCGTCCGTCGAGCAGTCGTCGACGATGACGATCTCGATGGGAATATCCACCTCGACCGCCTGAACGCGCCGAAGGAGCTCCTCGACTGTATCGACTTCGTTGAAGCAGGGAATGACGACGGACAGAAGTCCGTATTCGCGCTTGCCACGACTGGCTTTGGGCATCAGCGTCCTCCCGACCGGGTCCCAGGCGGACGTTATCACGCGTTGCACCGGCGCACAACAGCGTCGAGCGGCTGGCACGCGTCGCGTTGACACCCCGCGTTCGACGCTCGACAATCGGCGCATCGACAGGGAGGGGAGGAACCGATGATCGTCGATTGCCACACGCACATCTGGGACTTCGACAAGCATCTCAGCCCGGAGTTCCTGGGAGACTCCACCCGCGCCAAGTCCGGCGGCGTCCAGATGGACTTCAGCCTCGACGATCACTACGCCGCGATGCGCCCCGTCGATCACGCGTTCGTCTTCGCCTTCAAAAGCACGACCCTCGGCGTTCACGTTCCCAACGAGTTCGTCGCCGACTACGTCTCGCGCGACCTGCGGCGGCTGAGCGGATTTGCCTGTGTCGATCCGACAGACCCCGACTGCGTCGGCGAACTGGAAGACGCCGTCCGTCTGCCCGGCATGCGCGGGCTAAAGCTCGCGCCCATCTACCAAGCCTTCGACCCGTTGGGGCCCGAAGCGGACGCCGTGTTCTCAGCCGCGAATCGGCTCGGGCTGCCCATCATCCTCCATCAGGGGACGACCTTCGTGACCCGGGGCCCGCTGAAGTGGGCGCACCCGGTTCTGCTGGAGGAGATCGCGCTTCGCTACCCGAACCTGAAGATGGTCATCGCCCACCTGGGGCATCCGTGGGAAGCGGACACCATCGTGCTGATCCGCAAGCAACCGAACGTCTACGCGGATATCTCGGCGCTCTACTATCGCCCGTGGCAGTTCTACAACGCGATGGTTCTGGCGCAGGAGTACGGTGTCACCCACAAGCTGCTGTTCGGCTCTGACTATCCGTTCACGACGCCGGCGAGCTCGTTCGAGGCGCTACGGCGCGTCAACGACCTCGTCGAGGGAACCCGCCTGCCGCGCACCTCTCAGACCGCGCTCGACGAGATCATCCACCGCGACACGCTCGACCTCTTGGGGATCGACCCATGCTGATCGACACGCAGGTGCACGTGGGGTTGCTCTACGACCGCTATCCGCCCCTGACGCCGAAGATGCTCCTCGACTGGATGGACGCCAACGACATCGCCATGTCCGCGCCGTTGCCGCTGGAGAGCCCCGAAGCCGTCAGCTACTACATCACGTCCTTCGAGATGATCGCGCTGGCGAAGGAGCACCCCGACCGGTTCCTGCCCTTCTGCGTCATGGACCCGCGCATGTCCACCAGCGGCGCGAAGGAGGGTCCGCGCAACGTCATCCGCCGGTACGTCGAGATGGGAGCCGTCGGGTTCGGCGAGGTCATCCCGCCACTGCCCATCGACCATCCGCTGCAGATGGACGTGTTCGCAGCGTGTGACGAGTTCCGCCTGCCCGTCGTCCTGCACATGGACAGCCAGTACTGCACCGACAACCCGAACCTGGACGGGCTCGAACGCGTGCTTCGCGCGTTCCCGAGCTCGGTGTTCATTGGACACGGGCCCGGATTCTGGGCTCCCATCTCCGGCGATGTCACCGAGGCGCAGATGGGAGCCTACCCGAAGGGCCCCGTGAGGTCAGGCGGAGCCGTTGAGCGGCTCATGACCACCTATGCGAACCTGTGGGCGGACCTCTCAGCCGGTTCCGGTCACAACGCCATCGCCCGCGACTGGGAGCACGGCAAGGGGTTCCTCGAACGCCACCACCGGAAGCTGCTCTTCGCCACGGATTATCTCTATCCGGGACAGCCCATCCCGCACTTCGAGATGCTGGCGGAGGCTGGCGTGTCCACCGCCGCGCGGGAGCGCATCGAGTCGGCGAACGCCCGCGAGCTGTTCCGCTTCTGACTCACGGGAGGACCTCCCGCTGCCCGACAGGAAGCTGATCAAGAAGCTGATCGAGTTCGGATGGGACGAACCGGACACGGCGTTCATGCGGAGCCATGTCGCCGAGATGCGCGCGACGCCCTTCGATGGAACCGTGTTCCACATGATGGCGCGTCAGGACGACGCGAACACCAACTTCACATGGCACAGTTGGGGAACCGAAGCCTACGACGCGGCGGCGTTCGCCCACGTCATCGACGACCTGAAGGCGACGCGCGAAGCCGACGGGTTCCCGCACAACTTCCTGCGGTTCAACGTGACGCCCGGCGGTGTGGACTGGTTCGACGACTTCTCGGCGATCCTGCACAACGCGGAACTCGCCGCGAGCGTCGCCAAGGAAGGCGCGTGCGACGGGCTCCTCTTCGACATCGAGCAGTACAACTCGCCGCTGTTCCAGTATCGCGGACTGCGGGATGCCGCGACGAAGCCGTGGCACGTCTACGCCGACCAGGCGACTCGGCGCGGCGTGGAGGTCATGGAGGCGTTTCAGGCGGGGTTCCCGGACCTGAAGGTGTTCCTGACGTTCGGCTACTGCCTGCCGTGGTACGAGACGCGCCGAGGCGAGCGAGAGTTGGCGGACGTCAGCTACGGACTGCTCGCGCCGTTTCTCGACGGGATGGTGTCAGCGGCGCGCGGCGGAACCAAGCTCGTCGACGGACACGAGTCCTCCTACGGCTATCGCGACCCGGCGCAGTTCGACGCCGCCTACCGCACGATGAGCGAGGAGCTCCTGCCCATCGTCGCCGACCCGGCTCGGTACGCCGAGGTGTTCAGCTTGGGGTTCGGCTTGTGGCTCGACCACGACTGGCGGCGGCAGGGCTGGGACGATACCGACATCAGCGCCAACTACCACCAGCCGGAGCAGTTCGCGGCGTGCCTGCGCCACGCGCTGGAGGTGTCGGACGAGTACGTGTGGATCTACACGGAGACTCCGCGTTGGTGGTCGCCGGAGGGCCCGGTCAAGCTGCCGGCAGCGTACGCCGATGCGATCAGACGGACGCGGTCGTAGCCGTTCCCCGCTTCGGGTACTGACCACGAACTCGCGTCGTCAGGGACATGGCTGCCAAGAGCCGTGGCACTCCGCCTGCCGGCGCAGATCGCCGGTTGCCGTGCTCGGTCTCGCGGATGGAATCGTGGACGTGCGTTGAAGGGATGCGTTACGGCATATCGCGTTTGAGGCGAGCCCAGGTGACGGGCAGTACTTCCTGGGCAGTAGCGGCGGCGAGTCTGTAGATACGAAGGCAGTCCGGAGAGCCGTCTTCGGCCGGATTCTGATCGAGATTCCCACGGCTGTTTACTTCTCTCGCGCGCCTGCCTCTGTAGGCGCAGACCGTTGGGACGTGTATAATCGAGACACGGCCGACACGAGCGCAGAGGGTTCCACACAATGCCGGATGCTGTCGGACTGATCGAGGTCGAAGGGGTGGCTGCGATCGTCGTCGCGGCTGATGCGGCGGCGAAGGCAGCGAACGTGAAGCTCCTCGGATGGGACTCCATCGGGGGCTACACGGCCCTCTTCTTCTCGGGAACCGTGAGCGCCGTCGCAACCGCCCTCGGAAGCGGCGAGGCCACCGCGCGTAAGCTCGTCGAGCACGTCGTCGCGGCGTCCATCACGCGCCCCGACCCGGTGTTCCGGGGTCACATCGCGTTTCCGATCATCGAGTCGATTCCGGACGTACCGGGAGCGCTGGGAATCGTCGAGACGCGAGGCTACGCCGTCCAGATGCAGGTCGCCGACGCAATGGTCAAGGCTGCTCGCGTCGAGGTCGTCAATGTGCTCACCGTGGCGAACCGTGTCGTGTGCTCGCTGTATCGCGGCGCAGTCGACGCCGTCGAGGAAGCGATGCAGGTCGCCCGAACCATACTCGCCGACTATCCGCACTTCCTGTGCTCGGCGATTCTGCCTCAGCCGGTTCCAGACGTGCTCCGAGCCTTTGGCAAGCGACCGGGCGGAGGGAGCGGCGTATGACGGCAACCCAAGGGAGGGCGTTGGGAGTCGTCGAAACGCGCGGCATGTCGGCGCTGGTGTCCGCCGTAGACGCCATGCTGAAAGCCGCTGGCGTCCGGCTCGTCGGTCGGCATGGCATTGGTTCAGGCTGGGTGACGGCGGTCGTCGAGGGTGATGTCGACGCCATCGGGACGGCGATCCGCGCTGGGACCGAGGCCGTCGGGTCGCATGGTGAGCTGATCCGCACAGAGACCATCGCCGGTCCTGACCGAACGGCGTCCGATGCGATGCCGCATCTCGCGGCAAACGTCGAGCCGTCAGACGATGGACGCGCGCTCGGGCTCCTGGAGACGCAGGGCGTCGCGCCGCTGATCGTCGGAGCGGACGCCGTCGCCAAGTCCGCCGATGTCGAGCTGACCGGCTGGGCGTTCATCGGCGGGGCGTTGTGCCACCTGGCGGTCCGGGGCGACGTATCGGCGGTTCGGACGGCGATCGACGCAGGCAGACGCGCCGTTGAGCCCGTCGGGACGGTCTACGCATCAGCGGTTCTGCCAAGACCCCACGCGGGCGTCGACGGGATGCTGCCCGGGCGACTGGCCGGGGAACCGGAGCGCGTCGGCGCTCTCGGCGTGCTAGAGACGACGGGGTATGCCGCGTGCGTCGCCGGGACAGACGCGATGGTGAAGGTCGCTGATATCGGGCTCCGGCGGTTCTCCATCGGCAGCGGCGGTCGCATCGTCGCCCTGGCGACGGGCAGCGTTGACGATGTCCGCGAGTCGGTCGAGGCGGGTAGGGCGATCTCTGAGGACGTTGGGGGGTCCGTCGCGGCGCATGTCGTCTCGAGCGCCGATGAACAGGTTCTTGCGTGCTTCGGCGGGACGTTCAGCGCGAAGGCGGAAGCCTCGGGCGAGGCGATGGGGCTGCTGGAGACACGAACCACGGTCGGGCTCGTCAAGGCGATGGATCGGATGCTGAAGACCGCTTCCGTGACGTTCGAGGGCAACTACAAGGTCGGGTACTTCCTCACGGCAAGCGTCATACGAGGGGACGTCAGCTCGGTGCGGGAGGCGCTCGACGTCGGCGCGCAGGAGGCGGCGAGGTACGGCGACGTCGCCGGGGTTCACATGATCCCGCACCCGTACGGCGCGCTCGAGGAGCGCCTGCCGCATCGGTGAGCGCGCCGCCGCGCGGAGCACCCATTCGAAGGCGAGGTACGATGCGAATCGACGAACCGGTGATCACCGTCCAGATGCTCGAGACCAGCCTCAAGGGCGACTCGACGCTCGAAGTCGCGCCGCGTGCGAAGCTGACGCCGATGGCGATCGACTATCTGCGGGCGCGGGGCGTCGAACTCGTGCGGCGCGAAGCGGCACAGCCCGCTCCAGCTCCGCACGTGGTACCCGCGAAGCCTGTTCCAGCATCAGCAGGCAGCCGCGCTCGGTTCAAGGGCATCTTCTGCCCGAACATCATCATCTTCGACGCCGAGCAGCGGATCAACTACTCCGAGATGGAGCGCTACATCGACTGGCTTATCGAGTCGGGCATCCACGGGCTCTACCCGAACGGCAGCACGGGCGAGTTCGTCCGGCTCTCGTGGGAGGAACGTCAGGACGTCGTCCGGCTCGTATGCTCGGTGAACCGGGGGCGGGTTCCCGTGCTCGCCGGAGCCAGCGAGGCGAACCTCCGCGACGTGCTGAGGATGACCGAGTTCTACGCCAAACTGGGCGTCGACGCCATCTCGCTCGTCGCGCCGTACTACTACAAGATATCGGAACGGAGCCTGTTCGAGTACTTCGCCGAAGTCGCGCGCCAGTCTCCGCTGGACATCCTGCTCTACAACATCCCGCAGTTCACGCAGGACATCCCGCTGAAGATGATGGAGGAGCTCCTGGAGTTCGAGCGCATCTTCGGCACGAAAGACTCCAGCCGCGACCTGCCTCGGCTCGAAAACACGATGCACCGGCTGCGGAAGCATCGTCCCGACTACGTCGTTCTCGTCGGATGCGAAGAGATTCTGTTTCCGTCCGTGCTGATGGGAGCCTGCGGGGGAACCATCGCTACATCGGGCATCATCCCGGAGGTCATCACGGAGCTCTACGACCTCGCCGTCGCCGCGAACGTGCCGAGGGGACGCGAGATCCAGTACCGCATTCTCGACCTCATCAACCTGATGCTGCTGGGAACCAACTTCCCGGAGGGCTTTAAGACGGCGGTCGCCGTGCGGGGGTTCGACGTGGGTCCGCCCCGACAGATGATGAGCGAGGAAGAGCGCCAATACTTGCTCGGGCTCGAGTCGCAGGTGTCGTGCCTGCTGAGCGACATGGGGTACGATGTGGATCGCGCTCGCGCGTGCCCGGCGCCGTCTGAGCCGCCGATACTCAGACGGTGAGAGCTCCGTCTTGCGCGATCAGAAATAGGTCGCCACGCTGAACAGAGCCGCCGCACCATCGCTGGGGTTGTTGAACGCGTCCCGCTCGCGGCTGCGTTGGTAGTCCAGTTTGAAGAC
>VGLH01000154.1 GCA_016866785.1 Candidatus Poribacteria bacterium | reverse complement strand
GGCACATCGCCACCTGAGCACCAGCGGCAGGGACACGACGCGAGCCATCGAGCACCTGTCGTCAGGTCTGCGGATCAACAAAGCCGCCGACGATGCCGCCGGGATGTTCGTCTCGGAGCAGATGCGCTCTCAAATCGCCGCGTACAAGGCGGCGAACCGCAACGTTGCGCAGGCGAGTTCGCTCCTCCAAGTGATGGAGGGCGGGCTGGATCAGATGACGAGCATGCTCACGCGGCTCAAGGAACTCGCGATCCAGGCCGCCGACGGAGCCTACAGCCCGGCGCAGCGGGAGAAGGGCATCCAGGTCGAAGCCGACCAGCTCGTTCAGGAGATGGACCGTATCATGCGGGGCATCACCTTCAACGGGATCACGCTCTTCCCGACGACCGGAACGAGCATGACGTTCCAGATCGGCGAGTACACCTGGGACAAGATCGGGTTGCCGCTGAACGCTCTCACCGTGGGAGCGATGCTGGGAACCTTCAATGCCCTCTTCAACGTCGCGACGGCGGCGAGCATGGCATACGTGCAGATGCCGACGATCGTCGATGCCTTCATGACCCAGGTCGCGAGCGCGATCGACACGGTCGTCTCGCAGAGGGCGCGGCTCGGAGCGGTCCAGAACCGTCTGGATCGCACGTCACAGTCCATCATGATCAACACCGAGAACACGATGAACGCCGAATCGGTCATCCGCGACGCGGATGTCGCGTCGGAGACCTCGGCACTGGTGCGCGCGCAGATTCTCGCCCAAGCCGGCACTGCCGTGCTGAATCAGGCGAACCTGCTGTCGCAGAACGCGCTCAACCTCCTGTCGTCGCTGGGTTAGGCGCTTAGGACGCACTGAAAACGAGCGCCGCCTAGCGTGGCGGCAGTCATTCGGATCCCGCATCCGAATATGGGGAAAGTGACTCATGTTCCGAATCAACAACAACATCGCCGCCTTGCAGGCACATCGCCACCTGAGCACCAGCGGCAGGGACACGACGCGAGCCATCGAGCACCTGTCGTCAGGTCTGCGGATCAACAAAGCCGCCGACGATGCCGCCGGGATGTTCGTCTCGGAGCAGATGCGCGCCCAGATCGCCGCTTACAAGGCAGCGAACCGCAACGTGGCGCAGGGCGTCTCGCTCCTCCAGGTGATGGAAGGCGGGCTGGAGCAGATGACGGGCATGCTGACCCGTCTCAAGGAACTCGCCATCCAAGCTGCTGACGGCACATACAGCCCAGCGCAGCGCGAGAAAGGGATCCAGGTCGAAGCCGACCAGCTCTTCCAGGAGATGGACCGGATCATCCGAGGGGTCAAGTTCAACGGGATCACCCTGTTCGTTCCGCCTCCGACAAGCATCACCTTCCAGGTGGGCGAGTACACGTTCGACAAGATCAACTTCGGCGTCGTCACCGTCGATACGAACACGCTGTTCGGAACCTTCGCGTTGATGTTCAACTCGACGGGTCTGGGCAGCATGGCATACGTCCAGATGCCGACCATCGTGGACTCGTATCTGACGCAGATCTCGTCGGCGATCGACTTCGTCGTGTCGGTCCGAGCGCGGCTCGGAGCGGTTCAGAACCGCTTGGAGCGCACAGGCGCGAACATCAACATCCAGACGGAGAACACGACGAACGCCGAATCGGTGATCCGCGACGCGGACTTCGCGGCGGAGACGTCGGCGTTGACGCGCGCGCAGATCCTCGTTCAGGCGGGAACCGCCGTGCTGAACCAGGCGAACCTGCTCCCGCAGAACGCGCTGAATCTCCTCGGAGCGCTGGGTTAGTCGGCGAGTCATCCGGGACGCCGAGCTAGCCGTGCACGCGCAACGAGGATGATGGGGGCAACCGCATGTTTCGCATCAACCAGAACATCACGTCCATCAACGCGCGCCGTCACTTGGGGATCACCGAAGTCGACGCCCGCAAGACGATGGAACGTCTATCGTCCGGGCTTCGGATCGTCCGCGCAGCGGATGACGCCGCGGGTCTGTTCGTGTCGGAGCAGATGCGGGCTCAGATCGCCGGGCTGAAGCAGGCGAACCGGAACATCCAGCAGGCGATTGCGCTGTTCCAGACGGCAGACGGCGGCATGGAGCAGCTCAACTCGATGATGGCGCGGCTCAAGGAGCTCGCCGTCGCGGCGGCGGACAGCACGTTCAACACGTCCAACCGCGCTGCCATCGCCAAGGAAGTCGATGCGCTGCTCACCGAGATCGACCGGATCACCCAGAGCACCGTGTTCAACGGGATCACGCTGTTGACCGGTCCGAAGTTCACGTTCCAGGTGGGCGACACCGCCGGGAACATCTCGCGGATCACGATCAGCATCGGCCCTGTCGGGACGGCGTCGATCGTTCCGGGCGTGACCTCTCAGGATTGGGTGAGCCAGACGAGCGCCGCGTTGGTCATCGCTTCGCTGGAACTGGGGATTGCCTCGCTGTCGTCGGTTCGGACGGAAGTGGGCGCTGCGCAGAACCGGATGGAGCGCGCCCTGGCGAATGTCCAGATGCAGATCGAGAACCACTCGAACTCCGAATCGATTATCCGTGACGCGGACTTCGCCATGGAGACGGCTGCGCTGACCCGAGCTCAGATCCTGGTCCAGGCGGGCACGTCCGTGCTGAACCAGGCGAATCTGCTCCCGCAGAACGCGATCACGCTGTTGCAGCAGTTCTAAACGGAACACGGATGCCAAATCAGCAAGACTGAGCGAACCAATCGGTCGATGAAACGTTAGGAGTTGAAGAACGCCGGAGGCACGAAGGTCGAACGGCGAGAGAAACGGTGAAGTTCCCCGGAGGGCGAGCCGATACTTGAGATGAGCGGCTCACCCGCTTTTGATCGCGTCGATCGTGCTGAAATGCACGATTCCGGGACATGACATCACCGTGTGATTGCCGGACTCGCGCACGTCAGCCAAGGCGACGGGAGCTCCGAGCCTGCGGCGATCCCAAGTCGAGGGATTCCTCGACCTATGGTTTTCGGCGCTTGCGGCAGCGGGCTCCGAGAAGTGGGTGAATCCGGTCGTGCCGGCATGTCGAGGCGTACGGCGGATCGAAGCGCGACAGCCTCTCGACGATGAGGTGGCGGCTGCGGAAGCAGTGGGTTCCTCGACGATGCCGAAGACGGGAACTCGCGCGACGATCCCCTAGTGTGGCGACGCCAATTGGGCGTCGAGTGCCTCTTGATCGGGAGTTACTCACAATGGAAACGCGCATCATCGACACACGGATCACAGCGACGGTGCAGCACAACGCCGCGGTCGAACCCGCCGTACCGCACACGCGTCAGGCGGGCGCTGTCGGGAACCAGAAGCCGATGAACCCGGAGAACCCGTCAGCGGGTCTGCCGCGGTCGGCGCGCGGAACGGTCGCCAGTCAGAAGGCTCTGCCCAACACGGTCGAGGAGGCGAACCTCCTCGCGCGGTCGTTCAAGCGCGGCGTGTCGTTCGCGCTCGACAGCGATTCCGGGCAGGTGGTCGTCCTAGTCACGAACGAAGACACGGGCGAGATCATCCGACAGATTCCGTCCGAGGAGTTCCTCGAGATGGTCTCCCGCGTTCAGGAAGTCACCGGGCTGTTCTTCGACGAAGTCGCCTGAACCCGACGCATCGCTTTGGCACGGTAGACGGGAAGAGCAGCGCCGCCCGCGCGGGAGCGAACGGGAACTGACAGAACGCCGCCTCGTCGGAGAACGAAGCGGCGAAGGGAGCCGATCGTCATGCCAGCGTTCAACGTCGGCGGTATCGCGTCCAGGCTGGACACCGAGAGCATCATCAGCCAACTGATGGACCTCGAACGCCGCCCGTTGCGATTGATGCAGCAGCGTGAGTCTGCGATCAACGTCAAGTTGGGACTCTATCAGCAGATCAACACGCTCGCGGCGACGATGAAGTCTGCCACTTCGACGATTGGACAGAGCTCGACGCTGCAGTCGGCGTCGGTCACGTCGTCCGACACGGACACGATCGGCGTGTCGGCGACCTCGTCGGCGAACTTCGGGACCTACGTCATCGGGTCGGTGACATCGCTAGCGCAGCAGAGCGTCCATCGTTCCAGCGGGTTCGCGACTCAGGACACCGCCATCGGCGGCGCGGCGGGCTCGACGCTGACGCTGACGGTCGGTTCCGACTCCGTCACGGTGAACAACTACGAGACGAAATCGCTGCTGGAAATCCGCGACGAGATCAACAACGCGAACATCGGCATGTCCGCGTCGGTCTACAGCAGCGGCAGCCAGTATCACCTGATGGTGACGGCGAAGAACGAAGGAACCGCCAACGCCGTCACGGTGACGACCGACACCGGCTCGCTGGCGATGACGGCGCTCTCGTCGGCGTCGGACCTCGTGTTCCAGTTGGGCAGCGGCGGCAGCGCCCAGACGATCACGCGGACGAGCAACACCGTCGATGACCTCATCTCCGGCGTCACGCTCACCTTCAAGCAGACGAAGGGAACCGCGACAAACGTCGCGATCACGCCGAACATCGACCAGAACGTCACGAACATCAATACGTGGGTCGAAGCCGTCAACGGCGTGATGGGCTTCCTGAACGAGCAGTTGAAGTTCGTGGCGGACGCGACGAGACAGGGTCCTCTGGTTGGCGATTCGACGCTGAACGGCATCCGCTCGGACATCCGGTCGAAGCTGACGAGCGAGCAGACCGGGCTGGGGACATCGACCGTGACGGCGCTCTCGCGGATCGGGATCTCGATCAACCGCGACACGGGTCAACTCACGGTGGATTCGGCTCGCCTGCGCGAGCAGTTGGCGGCGAAGCCCTCGGAAGTGCAGGCATTCTTCGAGGCTCTCTCGAACGACCTGACGAACGTCAGCCGAACCGGGTTGTTCGACCGCCTGACGGACACCATCGACGGGACCATCGCGACCCGGATCGAAGGGTTCAACACTGAGATCAAGCGGCTGCAGGACTCGCAGGCGCAGATGGAGCAGCGGCTCGCGACGAAAGAGGAGCGGCTGCGGCTCCAGTTCATCCGCTTGGAGCAGGCGATCGCAGAATCCAACTCGCAATTCTCGTACTTCCAGAGCCAGTTGGGTGGCTTGACGACGGGTCGCAGATAACGGATGGTCCATGGGAAGGGCGGCGTGGCTGAGAGCCCGGGTTGTCGCCGGGCGAGCGATGCTGCCGAGGATGGCGTGACGACGATGGCGTGACGAGCGTCGGCTCTGAGCCAACGGCTCTGTGGGTTGGTTCTGCCGACGGACGAAGTGGGGCTTGAGTTTTCCCCGTCAGATGCCGTTAGATGAAGCGAAGGGTGTCCTCCTTCGGGATCATCGAGAGCCGGCTCTAGGCAGGTGGCGGTCGCCATAGGCGACGCGAGGGGAACGTGATGCAGCAGATGACCGTACCGGTCAAACGGAACCCGTTTCAGGCGTATCGGCGGACGCAGATCGAAACGGCGAGCAAAGAGCAGCTCCTGCTCATGCTCTACGACGGCGCGATCCACTATCTCAAGCGCGCCAAGATGAAGATGCAGGAACCTGCGTGCGAAGAGACCCTGACCGAGAAGACGAACCTGATCCTCAAGGCGCAGGACATCATCCTGGAGCTCATGTCCGCGCTCGACATGGATAACGGCGGCGAGTTGACCAAGCAGCTCTTCCGCCTCTACGAGTACATGAACTACCGGCTGAACCAAGCGAACATCCGCCGCGAAATCCCGGCGCTGGAAGAGGTCGTGACGCTGCTGAGCGACCTGCGGATGACCTGGGACGAGGCGATCCAGCGAGCGCAGCGCGCTGCTGCTCCCAGCGCCGCCGCTCCGACCGCCACCTGACGCTCCAATCATACGGACCGTCTGGCAGAATGCGATGTCTGATCCGAGTTGGCGGCTGCAAGGCTCGTTCGTCCCTGACCTGGCACCGTATGACCGTGCCGAGCACCATCCGCTCCTAATGCCACTAGGAGACTGGGCCCGCCGACACCACCCCTATGCAGGCAGACGCTCCGCTGGGTAGTCCCTGTTGGTTCGTCTGCACGCCGAAGCGGTATGTGCCCATGGGCTCGCCTCCGTGGCAACCAACGCAGTTCCAACGGTTCATCCGGTCATTCGCATCAAGCACATTTCCCGCTCAGATTCAAACAGATCTCGGGAACGCCTATATCAAGGTCATTAACAACCCTCTGGGTCCGCACGCATTGATCCGGGATTGGGTTGGAACAGGCCTTGCGCGTTGGTTTGGCTTACCGACGTTTGACTACGCCATTCTACGACTGAGTGAGGCAGACGAGATTCCACTACACGATGGGCGTGCTGCAGAGGCCGGTCCAGCATTTGTGACGCGCGCAGTGGAAGGTCACCCATGGGGTGGGGCTGAGGAGGAGCTCGAGTTGCTTGACAACCCCGAGACCATATCTTGGCTGGTTGTCTTTGATACGTGGATACGAAATGCAGACCGCTATGCGCCGGAAGACCTTGCTCCACAGAACGCCCACGAAGACAATGTGTTCCTGACTGGAGAAGGAGCAACCCAGGGCAGGCTCCGTCTACTTGCCATCGATCATACCGAGTGCTTCACCAGTACGGCGACCGAACTCAGCACTCGGATCGCGGCGATCGACAACATCAAGGATCCGAGAGTCTACGGGCTCTTTCCTCAGTTCCGGCGCTTCCTGGATGGCACACAACTGCACGCAGCAGCGGAGCGCCTTCGCACAGTCGATGCTCAGACCATCTCGAACATACTGAGGGGAGTTCCTCGCGAGTGGGATCTGGCTCCCACTGCGCACCTGGCTCTGGCTAGATTCATAGAGGAAAGGGCGCGGTTCGTCGCAGGTCCTGACATGGTGGACAAGTTGATGTCGTTCCGCGTGCCGAGTCAATCGTTGCTCTGTTAGGAGGGTCATCATGGCAGCCGCTCGAGGATACTACGCGCTGATCCAGTATTGCCCTGACTCTTCGCGCATGGAAGCGTCCAACGTGGGCGTGCTACTGTTTCGCCCCGATCCCTGGTACTTGGGCGTCCGTACAGCCGAAGGTAACGATCGTCCGCGCCGATTTTTTGGGACCAAGAGCTTTGACGCAGCACGGCTCAATGCAGCGAAGAAGGCTCTGGAGATTCGGTTGCGGCACAGAGGCACCGACTTCCGTACATTGGACGACCTTAACGCCTTCATCGACACGCGGGCAAATGATCTGATCGTTACTGCCCCACGGCCCATGAGTGTTCGGAGCCCTGGCGACGACCTAGAGCGGCTGTTCCAGGAACTGGTTGGCGGAAGAAGGAAGCCCCAGGCAGAGCAAGAGAAAGCGTCAGAGCCGCTTGTTCCCGAACTTGACGAGTGCTTTCGTGAGCTGGCACAGGATCGACAGATACAGTTCAACCAACGCGTCATTGTGCCAGTGACAGGCCGTGAGCTTTGTATTCCGTATTCCTATGTGAATGGTCGTGAGAACCTGATTGCTACCACCCAGTTCCCGGCGAAAGAGCAGTCTAGTCTGAACGTCGCCACTCAATGGGCGCTGCACGGCGATCTCCTCCAAAGGCACCGAAAGGATGGGAACGGAAGCCCGTGCAAGTTCATCATGGTCGCACTGTTCCCTGAAGACCATCCTAGGGATGTCCGAATGCGAGAGTTGCTCCTGTTTGGGGAGTACCAGCTTCAGGTCGTCGAGAAGCCTGGGGTTGACGGCTTCATAAGAGCAATCAGAGAACAAGCTCATTGAGTCTGATCGTCAGTCGCGCCTTCCAGCTGGCGAACGGTGCGCCTACACACTCCTCGTCCGACTGAGGATCGCCACTGTGCTCCCGCTCCTTCCGTTCGTCCTGTCAGCGACGCCTGCCGCGCCGCGTCTGCCCGCCATTGAGCTCGCGCGCCTGTCAGCGGTCGATGCCTATGGGCGCTTCTTGTCGTTGTGGCGAGGCGCTTCCGTGGAACAGATCGACGCGCTGCGCTCGGCGGACTGGAAGCGGTTCGACGCAGCGGTCGCGTACAAGTCCGATCTCATCGAAGCCTGGGAAGCGAAGCGTCAGGGCGACGAGATCGCCGTCTCGGAGCTCCAGGCGCCCACCGAACAGATCGAGCGTTGGGGGAACCTCATCGGCGAGATACAAACGCTCGACCGCGAAGTGCAGCGCGTCGTGCGCTCGCTCCGCGACGACGTCCGAGCTCAACTCCAACAGCTCGACTCCGACCGCCGGGCGCTCCGTTCGTACCACTCGCTTCCGAAGAACCTCGTCCCGCGGTATATTGACCGAAAGCTCTGATCCGAATGCCAAGCCAATAAGAGCCTATCTCAATCGGGGTCGTTCGGCTTTGAGCCGATGCCAGATGCGCGCCCAGATGAGGATGCAGGCGAGCTTCACCCGTCCGCAGTAGTTCTCCGGTTTGACCTCATAGCGCACCAGAATCGAGCGGTACTTTGCCAACCACGC
>VGLH01000153.1 GCA_016866785.1 Candidatus Poribacteria bacterium | reverse complement strand
GAGCGCTAGCGAAGCGGAACCGAGAGGCTACCTCGCCGTGTGCCAGGATGCCAGCGGCATAGTCCATCTGATCAGCAGTCGCCTTCACTACGGCTTCAACCTGGAATGGCTGCGGACGCTTCCTCCTGCGCTCTAGGTGCGTCGAGGAGCGCGCATGATCTCGGCGTACGCTTCCACCGTGTTCCGAGCGACCGCCTCCCAGGCGTACCGCTCTCGGACGCGCGCCAATCCTCGTGCGCGGAGCTCGGCGCTCAGCTCTGGGCAGGTCAACACCTCCCGGATCGACTCGGCAAGGGCCCGGGCATTGCCCTCTGGAAAGACGATCCCGGCGTCGGCGATGGTGTTCGGGATTTCGCCAGAGCTGGAACCGATCACCGGCACACCGGCAGCCATCGCCTCCACGGCGACGCGACCGAAGAACTCCACCCACGTCGCAGACGTCCGAGACGGCAGAACGAACACGTCCATCGCAGCCATCATCTCGGCGACACGCTCCGTCGGGTGGGAACCCACGAACCTGACGCGATCTGCAAGTCCCAAGCCCTCAGCGCGACGTTCCAGAACGGATCGATGCGGTCCATCGCCCACGATCAGGACCGTCGCCGTGGGCATATCTCCAACGGCGTCGAGCAGCGTCTCGATGCCCTTGACGGGTATCAGCCGCCCGACATAGCCGACGACGTCGCCGGACAGCCCCAGCTCAGCCTTACGCGCGTCGCGCGTCGATTCGTCAGCCGGTCGGAACACGTCGGTGTCGACGCCGTTCGGGAATACGCGCGTTTCGCCGCGATACCCATGACGACGCATGATCTCGCCTGCCCGCTCGCTGAGCACGAAGCCACACGCGGCGCGCCGGAACACGGCGCTTTCGATCATCCGCAGGAATGGCAGGGCGACCGCCTTGAGTCGGATATCGGCGCTGATGGACGTGCGGAACACGAGGCGGGCGGTGGGCGTATGTCGGCGCAGCATCCACAGAGCCTGACCCGCCGACAGGCTGTACGGCTCCTCCTCGATATGGACGAGGTCAGGACGAAAATCCCGGAACTGCTCGGCGATGCCGCGCGTGAAGAAGTACCGCGTGTAGTAACCCTCGAAGGCGATGGGCAGCGACGTCACCCAGTTCGGTGCGTCCGTCGGGTCGAAGACGACGCGCCGCGCTTCCTCGGGCCACGCCTCCGGCACGACGAGCCGCAGTTCGACGTCGCTCGACGCGGCGATCAGCTCGAACTTGCGTCGATAGGCCCGTGCGACGGCGGGATGGGAGATCGCGAGAATGCGCATGGTATGGGTTGCCCAATCCGTGACGAGCTCGGAGCCCGGTCCGCGGAACACTGCGCCAAAGGTAGAGCCTGCTGGGAGGGTTCGGCAAGACCCGTGGGCGCAGCGGAGCTCTCGGTTGCCCGGACCCGGTGTGTTGTGATCCGTGAGGGCTGGGCGTAGACTCACGCGCAGTCGTTCGGCAGTTTTGTCCGAATCCTGGGTCGCAGGAGCGGGAAGGAGACGGCTGTGGTACGCAAGAAGGCTCCGAGAAACATCCGCGTGGCAGTCATCGGCACGGGCGGCATCTCGCGCGCGCACATCAGCGCCTATCGGAAGGCAGGCGGGTTCGACATCGTCGCCGTCTGCGACATCTTCAAGGACAAGTCTCTCAGAGCTGCGGAGGAATGGGGCGTGCCGAAACAGCACGCCTTCACGAGCTACAACAAGATGCTCGAGATGGACGGCATCGACGCGGTCAGCGTCTGCACGTACAACCAGGCGCATCGACGCCCGACCGTCGCCGCGCTGGAAGCCGGCAAGCACGTCTTCTGCGAAAAGCCGATGGCTGCCACCCTTGCCGATGCCACTGCGATGGCGCGGGCAGCCAAGGGGAGCGGCAAGATCCTCCAGATCGGTATTCACAGCACGTTCAATCCGGGTCTGCAGTTCGCTCGAAAGCTCGTCATGGAGGGCGTTCTCGGCGACATCTACTACTCGGAGACTTCCGGCTGCCGCCGGCGGGGAGTGCCCGGACACACCTTCATCTACAAGAAGACCGCCGGAGCGGGTGCAATCGTCGATATCGGCGTCTACAACATGCACAACGCCCTCTACGTGATGGGCTATCCCAAGCCCGTGCGCGTCTCGGCGCTCGCCGCCGACTACATCTCGCGGAAAGACCCGCAGTGGGCGAAGATGGACGTCGAGGAGTTCGGTGCGGCGTGGGTGCGCTTCGAGAACGGCGGCGTCATGGTCTTCAAGATATCGTGGGCGGTCCACCAGGACTCGCTCGGCGGGACGTTCTTCCTCGGCAAGAACGCGGGCATCTCCCTCGGCGGGCCCGTCGTCTACGCCGACTCGCTGACGCCTGAGATCAAGAAGCTGGCGAAGGCAGAGGGGCTGACGCCGGAAGCCAACCCGCCCGAAGGCATGACGACGATCAAGTTCAGCGGGTTCCCTGAGGTGGACGTGTGGGAAGCGCAGATGGCGGCGTTCCGCGAAGCGGTTCACGCAGGCGGGCCCGCGCCCATTCCGCCGGAAGGCGTGCTCCACACCAACGTCATCATGGACGGCATCTTCCGGTCTCACGCATCCGGGAAGGAAGTCGCCGTCAACGTGCCGGCAATCTAGCCGATCATATCCGAGGGCGGCTCTCGCCAGCCGCCCTTCCTCACGCAGCGGTCGATGAGGAACCGACCAACTCCCGAACCTTTGCCGCGATGTCGTCACTCCGCATCAGCGACTCTCCGACCAACATCGCATCGACTCCGGCGTCGTCGAGTCGTTCGACGTCGCCGCGCGAATCGATCCCGCTCTCGCTGACGCAGATGCGATCCGGCGGGATGCGCTCCCGTAGCCTGAATGTCGTCTCCAGCCGCGTCTCGAAGGTCCGCAGGTCGCGGTTGTTGACGCCGATGATCGTCGCTCCCGCTGCCAGGGCGCGGTCGAGCTCCGTCTCATCGTGAACCTCGACGAGGCACGCCAGGTCGTTCTCAGACGCGCAGGCGAGCAGGTCGCGCAGGTGGTCGTCGCCCAAGATCGCCACGACCAGCAGGATGGCATCCGCTCCGGCGGCTCGCGCCTGATAGACGTGGTACTCGCTGAGAGTGAAGTCCTTGCGCAGAATCGGGAGCTCCACGAAGGCGCGGATCTCCCGAAGGTACGCAAGGCTCCCCTGAAAGAACCGCTCGTCCGTCAACACCGACAGCGCGTGCGCGCCGCCCTCCTCGTAGGCTTGCGCGATGGCGACGGGATCGAAGTCCTCCCGGATGACCCCCTTCGAAGGGGATGCCTTCTTCACCTCGGCGATCAGCCGGACACCCCCACTCCGACGGATCGCGTCGGCGAAGGGCTTTGTCGGCGGCAGGTCACGGACGACGCGCACCAACTCCGACCTCGGGACGGACTCCGCGTCACGGCGGAGTTCCTTCCGCTTGTGCGCGACGATCTTGTCGAGGATCGAGCGTCTCATCGATGGGCTTCGCCGGACACTCGGACGAGGTTGTTCAGTCTAGCGAGTGCCGCACCGGAGTCGATCGACTCCTTCGCCTGGGCGAGTCCGTCTCGCCAATCGTTCGCGGCGTCTGCCGCGATCAACGCCCCGGCGGCGTTCAGCACGACGACATCTCGCAGCGCCCCGGGCTCGCCGGAGAGAAGAGCCCGAAGCGCCGCAGCGTTCTCATCCGGGGTTCCGCCCTTGAGGGCGTCGGGTTCCGCTCTGGCGATTCCCAAGTCCAAGGGATCGAACTCGTTGATGCTGACCGAACCGCCGCGCAGTTCGGCAATGAGGCTCGGAGCCGTCGTCGTGATTTCGTCGAGACCGTCGTTCCCATGGACAACGAGAGCGTGCGCCGTCCCGAGCTTGCGCAGCGTCTGCGCGATCGGTTCGACCCAGTCGGCGGAGAAGACGCCGATCAACTGGTGCTTCGCCCCGGCGGGGTTCGTCATCGGACCCAGGATGTTGAACACGGTGCGGATGCCGATCTCGCGCCGGGGACCGATAGCGTGCTTCATCGCCCCGTGGAGCGCCACGGCGAAGAGGAACCCGATGCCCGCCTCGTCGATGCATCGCGCGACGACTTCGGGGTTCGCTTCGACGTTGACGCCCAAAGCGCGCAGCACATCGGCGCTCCCGGACTGGCTCGTCGCGGCGCGGTTCCCGTGCTTGGCGACGGCGACCCCCGTACCGGCGACGACGAACGCCGCCGCCGTCGAGATGTTGAACGTGCCGGAATGGTCGCCGCCGGTTCCGCACGTGTCGACGAGCGGCGTCCTCGACGCCCGTATCGGCGTCGCCTTCTCGCGCATCACGCGGACGAAACCGACAACCTCGTCAACCGTCTCGCCCTTCATGCGCAGCGCCGTCAGAAATGCGCCGATCTGGGCGGGCGTCGCCTCCCCGCCCATGATTGCGCCCATCGCGGCGGCTGCGTCGGCCTCTGACAGGCTCTCGCCGGCAACGACGCGTTGGATGTACGCCTGGATCATCGGGAAGACTCCGCGTTCCGTGAAGGCATCGCGAGGAAGTTCGCGAGCAGCCGTTTGCCCTCGGTGGTCAGGATCGACTCCGGATGGAACTGTACGCCCCAGACCGGCAGGTCTTTGTGCCGGATGCCCATGATCTCGCCGTCGTCCGTGGACTCGGCGGTCACTTCGAGGCAGTCTGGAAGCGACTTCCTATCGATCACGAGCGAGTGGTAGCGGGTCGCCTCGAAGGGATCGGGGAGTCCGGCGAACACATCCGACCCACCGTGCTTGATCGGAGACGTCTTGCCGTGCATCAGCCGCTTGGCGTGGACAATGGTTCCGCCGAACGCCTGACCGACGCTCTGGTGCCCGAGACACACGCCGAGCAGCGGCACGACACCTGCGAACCGCTGGATCGCCTCGACCGAGACGCCCGCTTCGCGCGGCGTACAGGGCCCCGGAGACACGACGATGCGGTCCGGATCGAGCGCCAGCAGCTCATCGACAGTCATCGCGTCGTTCCGCACGACTCGCAGATCCGCCCCGAGCTCGCCGAGGTACTGCACGAGGTTGTAGGTGAACGAGTCGTAGTTGTCAATCATGAGCACCATGGTCATCGAGCCTCCAAGCCTGCGTAAGCCAGTTCGAGGGCTCGCATCACGGCTCCAGCCTTGTTCCGGCATTCGGTGTGTTCGAGCTCCGGCACCGAGTCGGCGACGATGCCAGCGCCCACCTGCACCGAAGCGCACCCGCCGTGGACGACCAAGGTTCGGATCGTGATCGCGGTGTCGGCGTTGCCGCCGAACGAGAAGTAGCCGACGGCTCCCCCGTAGGGCCCTCGGCGCGTCGGCTCCAGCTCGTCGATGATCTCCATGGCGCGGATCTTCGGAGCGCCGCTGAGCGTGCCCGCCGGGAACGCCGACCGTATGACGTCGAACGACGTTTTGCCCTGAGACAACCGCCCGACCACGTACGAGACGATGTGCATGACGTGCGAGTATTTCTCGATCGTCATGAACGCGGGCACGTGAACCGATCCCGCCTCGCACACGCGCCCCAGGTCATTCCTGCCCAGATCGACGAGCATGACGTGTTCAGCCCGCTCCTTCGGGTCGGCGAGCAGTTCCGCCGCCAGCTCGTCGTCCTCCTGCGAAGAAGCGCCGCGCCGACGGGTTCCAGCGATGGGACGTGTCTCGACAACGCCGTCCTCGACGCGCACGAGCATCTCCGGCGAGGCTCCGGCGATTTGGAGATCGCCCAGGTTCAGGAAGTACATGTACGGCGACGGATTGACGACGCGCAGCGCTCGGTAGAACGTGAACGGATCGGTCGCCATGCGGACCGTGTACCGCTGCGACAACACGGCTTGGATGATGTCGCCGTCGTGGATGTACTCCTTGGCTCGCCGTACGGAATCCTCGTATTGCTCGCGGGGCATGTTGGCTTCAGGCGCCAACTCGCCACTGGCGACGCCGCACGGCTCCACGGCGAGCGGTTTGCGCAGGCGATCCGCGATGTCGTCGATTCGCGCGACCGCTTCGGCGTACGCCGCGTCCACGTCGGCGTCCTCGTCCAGATGGGCGTTCGACACGATCTGGATCCGATGGCGGACGTGGTCGAACACGAGGATCGTGTCGGTCAGAAGGAACACGGCATCGGGAAGGTGGGCGTCGTCGTCGGTCGTATCTGGCAGGCGCTCGAAGAAGCGCACCATGTCGTACGACAGGTATCCCACCATGCCGCCGTGGAACCGAGGAAGCCCTTCGACGGGCACGGGGCGATATCGCGACATGATCGCCTCGAGCTCCGCGAACGGGTCGGCGACGACTTTCGCGGTCTGCTTGCCCGTCGCCGGATGGGACAGCCGGACCTCGTTGCCTCGACTGGAGAAGATGAGCGACGGTCGCGTGCCGAGGAACGAGTAGCGGGCGAGGTGCTCACCGCCTTCGACCGACTCGAGCAGGAACGCATGGCTGCCGTCATCGATCTTGAGGAACGCTGAGACGGGCGTTTCCAGGTCCGCGATCACTTCGCGGAACACGGGGATCAGGGTGCCTTCGGACGCCTTTCGTCGGAACTCGTCGAGCGTTGGCGTGTACATCAGGGCTTTCTTCCATAGACCTCTTGCGGGTCGACGATTCGTTCTTGGTTCTCCTCGGAGGCATCGCCATCGGGAGAGACCGTCCGGAAGAAGCAGGAGCGGAAGCCTTCGTGGCACGCGGCTCCCGCCTGTTCGACGCGGATCAGCAGGCAATCGCCGTCGCAGTCGTACTGTACGGCGCGCACTGTCTGCGTGTGTCCAGACATCTCTCCCTTGACCCAGAAGCTTTGGCGCGACCGACTCCAGAACGTCACGCGTCCTGTGTCGATCGTGCGCCGTACCGCCTCCTGGTTCATCCACGCCAGCATCAGGACATCGCCGTTCGAATCGTCCTGGATAATCGCGGGGATGAGCCCCTGCTCATTGAACTTCAGTCCATCGAGTGCGCGCATCGTGATCCTTCCGTTCTCCTGAAACACGAACGCCGCAGGTCCCTCGGTGGTACCTGCGGCGTGTTGCGTTACTCGACCGATTCCGTCACTCCGCCGTCAGGCACACCGAGTCCAGACGCACCAGCCCCAATGCCAGTGTCCGTCCACCCGCGTGCCGGCTGCGAAGCGTTCTATCGTCATTCGGTGTCCTGCCGTCGCCAGACCTGAACTGCGTCCAAGATACAACCGATCGGGCACGCGGTCAAGCGCGTTCGACGGCTACGCGACGAGAAGCTCAGCGATCTGGACGGAGTTCAGCGCGGCTCCCTTGCGCAGGTTGTCGGCGACGATCCACAGGTTCAGCGCGTTGTCCGCCGAATGGTCCTCTCGGATACGGCCGACGAACGTGTCGTCTTTGCCCGCCGCGTGGATCGGCAACGGGTACTGCCCGTTCGCGGGATCGTCGACGACCGTGATTCCGGGAGCCTTGCTCAACGCCAGACGCGCCTCGGCGGCGGTCAGCTTGGTCTCCGTCTGGATGTTGACCGACTCGGAGTGGCCGACGAGTACCGGCACTCGCACCGTCGTCGCCGTGACGCGCACACTCGGATCGCCCAGGATCTTGACGGTCTCCTTGATCATCTTGACCTCTTCTTCGGAGTAACCGTCGGCATTGAATGGGCTGGAACCGGCGCCATGCGGAATCTGCGGAATGCAGTTGAACGCGATTGGGTGGAGAAACTTCTTGCTGTCGAACGACTCGCCGTTGAGCGCGGCGGCGATCTGCTCGCGGGCTTCCGCCATCGCCTGCGCCCCCGCGCCGGACACGCCCTGGTAGGTCGACACGACTACGCGACGAATCTTTGCCAAGTCGTGCAGCGGCTTCAGCACGACAACCATCTGGATCGTCGAGCAGTTCGGATTGGCGATGATGCCCTGGTGCTTGAACGCTGCCTCCGGGTTCACCTCTGGAACCACGAGCGGCACGTTCGGATCCATGCGGAAAGCCGAGGTGTTGTCGACGCAAACCGCCCCTGCCTTGACGGCGTGCGGAAGGAACTGCTTGCTGATCGAACCACCTGCCGAGCTGAAGACGTAGTCGATGCCCTCGAACGACGTCTCATTCAACTCCTCAACGGCGACCGCGTCACCGTGGAACTGGAACGTCTTGTCGACGGATCTGGACGACGCGAGAAGCCGGAGCGACCGAACGGGAAAGTTGCGCTCCTCGATGATCTCGCGCATCAGGACCCCGACGGCTCCGGTAGCGCCGACGATGGCAACGCGATAGCCCGAATTCGACATGGTGCACTCCTCCGCGTAGGCGACAACGCGATCCCGGAGGTTTGCTCCGGATATAGCAGAGATGCTAGCCCACGCCGAACGGGATCGACAAGAGAGCCTTCTGACCTCATTTCCCAAAGTTGTGACATACGAGAACCGGTTAGAATGTGGGTTAGAATGTGGGTCAGAATCACGGTCTCTGGATGGAGTTCTGACCATGCTACAGGATGTTCGCCGCGTGTCCGACCTCGCGCCGTTCGTCCGGGGATTTTCGCCGAAGATGAGACGCTTGTGTGACGGGT
>VGLH01000152.1 GCA_016866785.1 Candidatus Poribacteria bacterium | reverse complement strand
TTCGGCGGATACACGCTGTTCGGACTGGAGAAGCTCGTTCCGTGGTGGGTCACGCTGCTCATCTTCCTAGCGAAGGTCGCATTCTTCCTGTTCGTCTTCATCTGGGTGCGATGGACGCTCCCTCGGTTCCGGTACGACCAGGTGATGGCTCTCGGTTGGAAGATGCTTCTGCCCGTCTCGCTGGCGAACGTCGTCGTCACGGCGATAGCGCTCGTGGCGCATGAGCTCGCGTCGGTCCCGCTGCTGCCGATCCTGTGGGTCGGGCAGGTAACGGTCATCGCCGGAGCGATCCTCGTGGCGACGCTGCACGCGCGAACCGCCGCGCCTCGAACCGCATAGAGGCTCGCATGGTAGACCTGCAACTGGTTCTCTTCATCCTCTTCGGGATCGTCGCGCTAGTGGGCGGGGCGCTGGTCATTCTGAACCGGAACCCGGTCTACTCGGCTCTGAGCCTCGTGCTGACGCTGTTCGCCGTGTCGGCGCTCTACGTCCTGCTGGGAGCCTACTTCGTCGCGGCGGTTCAGGTGGTCGTCTACGCGGGCGCAGTGGTCGTGCTCTTCCTGTTCGTCATCATGCTGTTGAACATGGGGCGCCAAGAAGCCATCCACGAGAACATCGACGCGAAGCGGGTCGTCGGGATCGTCGCCGGGATCGTCTTCCTCGGGCTTGTCGCGACGGCAACATGGCAGGCGGTGGGACCGATGACGCCCGAAGTCGCCGACGCTGGGGAACCGGGGCACACGCGCGCGATCGCCGAGCTGCTCTTCCGCAACTACCTGTTGCCGTTCGAGGTGACTTCCGTCATCCTGCTCGCGGCGCTGGTGGGCGTCATCGTGCTGATCCGCCCGCGTCGCGGCGCGAACGAAACCGAGGACTGAGCCATGACGGAAACCACGCTCAAGCTGGGACTGACCCTCAGCGTCGTCCTATTCACGATGGGCGTCGTAGGCGTGCTCATCCGACGGAACGCGATCGTGTTGTTCATGTGCATCGAGCTGATGCTGAACGCGGCGAACCTCGCGTTCGTCGTGTTCGCGCGGTATTACGGACGCGCGGACGGACAGATTTTCGTGTTCTTCGTCATGGCGCTCGCGGCGGCGGAGGTCGCCATGGGGCTGGCGATCATCGTGACCGTCTTCCGGAACCGCGCCAGCATCAACGTGGACGAGATGAACTTCCTGCGGCGATGATCCGGATCGGCGTTGGGTCGAGTATCGGTTCGGACTAGGATAACGCGCGATGTCACTTCCTCTGACGCTTCTGTTCGTGCCGTTGGCGCTTGGCGTTGTCGTCAACGGCATCTTCGGAGCGAAGCTGTCCCAGCGCGTCGCCGGGATCGTCGGGTGCGCAGCGATCGGGCTCTCGTTCCTCGGCGGGATTGTCGCGTTCTCCGGCGTCCGCGCCGGAACGCTAGACGACGTGTCGCTCTACCAGTGGATCGCCGCCGGCAGCCTGAGCATCGATGCAGCGTTCAGGTTCGACGCGCTTTCGGCGGTCATGACGCTCGTTGTCACGGGCGTAAGCTTCCTGATCCACATCTACTCGGTCGGCTACATGAACCACGAGGATCGGCGGGGGTTCTCGCGCTTTTTCGCGTACCTGAACCTTTTCGTCTTCGCGATGCTCATCCTCGTGCTGGGCGACAGCTATCTGCTGATGTTCGTCGGCTGGGAGGGCGTCGGGCTCTGCTCCTATCTCCTGATCGGATTCTGGTATCAGCGGGGACCTCGGAACCCCGGTGAGACTTACCCCTCGCAGGCGGGTAAGAAGGCGTTCGTCGTGAACCGGATCGGCGACTTCGGGTTCCTGCTGGGGATGTTCTTCATCTTCCTGAATACGGGCTCGCTGCGGTTCGATGACGTGTTCCACGCCGCCGAAGCGGGCGGCATCTCCGCGTCGGCGCTCAAGGCGATCACGCTCCTGCTTTTCGTCGGCGCGATCGGTAAGTCGGCGCAGCTTCCCCTCCACGTCTGGCTTCCCGACGCGATGCAGGGTCCCACGTCGGTCAGCGCGCTGATCCACGCCGCGACGATGGTCACGGCAGGCGTCTACATGGTCGCGCGGTCGCACGTCCTCTATACGCTGGCGCAGACGGGCGAGATCGTCGCGTGGTTCGGCATCCTGACGGCGGTCTTCGCGGCGACGATGGCGATCGCGTCGTTCGACATCAAGGGCGTCCTCGCCTACTCGACGATCAGTCAGCTCGGATACATGTTCGTGGGCGTGGGCTTGGGAGCCTACAGCGCGGGCATCGCCCACTTGATGACCCACGCGTTCTTCAAAGGGCTGATGTTCCTCGCGGCGGGAAGCGTCCTCCACGCGATGCACGACGAGCTCGACATGCGGAAGATGGGCGGGCTCCTCAAGAAGACGCCCATTACGTTCGTGACGTTCTTCGTCGGAGCGCTCGCCATCGCGGGCTTCCCGCTGTTGAGCGGGTTCTTCAGCAAAGACGCGATCCTGCTCGCGGCGTTTCAGCACAACGGGGCGATCTTCTGGATCGGCTTGCTGACGGCGTTCCTGACGGCGTTCTACATGTTCCGACTCATCGCCATCACCTTCTTCGGTGAGCCGCGCGACTACACGCTCTTTGCGCATGCGCACGAATCGCCGCCCTCGATGACGTTCCCGCTGCTGGCGCTGGCGGCGCTTTCGGCGGCGGCTGGAGCCCTGTTGGGCTTCACGGAGGATGGACCCTTCTACGCGTTCCTGAACCCGATGTTCCACGGCGAGCACGCCGAGGGCGGATCGTCGCTTCCGATGATCCTGTCGATCGTCGCGGCGATTGCCGGCATCCTGATCGGATGGCGTGCCTACGTCGGGAAGCCCGCCGAAGCGCTCAGCCGGGCGAATCCGGTCGTCGCGCTCTGGCGGCGTAAGTGGTTCGTCGATGAACTCTACGACTTCCTCATCGTCCACCCGCTCCGTTGGACATCCGACCGCGTTCTGTGGCGCATCGTGGACAACCGGATCATCGACGGACTGGTGAACCTGACGGCTTCCGCAGCGTGGTTGGGCGGCGCGGGCTTGCGCACGGCGCACAGCGGGATCGTGCAGACCTACGCGTTCGCGATCCTGGCAGGCGCGGTGATTCTCGTCGCCGCCGCGCTTCTGCGATAGGCGAAACGAGTGGAGGCATCGCTGTGATCCTGACGTGGACCGTGTTTCTACCACTCGTTGGGGCGGCGCTCATCGCCGTAGCCGGGGCGCTCGCACGGAACGTGTCGGATCGCGCCCTGCGCGACAGCGCGCTGAAGGTCGGGGCGCTCGCCGTGTCGCTCCTCGCGTTCCTGCTGTCGCTTCCGTTCGCGCTGGACTTCGCCGCAACCGAGCGCGAGGTCGTCGCCGACTGGATTCCCGCCATCGGGTCGAGCTTCCATCTGCGTCTGGACGGCATCTCGGTCTGGCTCTTCGTCCTGACGACGTTCCTGACGCCCATCTGCATCCTCGCCTCGTGGAACAGCATCGCGGTGCAGGACGATGCCGACGCGGACCATCGCGTGCCCACCGAGAAGGGGGTCGCAGGCTTCCTCGCCTCGCTGCTCGTCCTCGAAACGGCGATGCTGGGAACCTTCGTCGCCTACGATCTGCTCCTGTTCTTCGTGTTCTGGGAGCTGATGCTCATCCCGATGTACTTCTTGATCGGCGTGTGGGGGAGCCCGGGCGTCCGAAGCACGTTCCTGTTCGGGAAGATCAAGGAACGGGTCTACGCGACGCTTAAGTTCGTCCTTTACACGATGGCGGGCAGCGCGTTGATGCTCGTCGGCATCTTGTGGCTCCGATTGAGCGTCGGCACGTTCGACCTGGCGGACATCACGCGCCACGCGGCGACGATCGGGTTCGCCCGAAGCGCGCAGTTTTGGCTCTTCTGGGCGTTCTTCGTCGCGTTCGCGATCAAGGTTCCGCTCTTTCCGTTCCACACCTGGCTTCCGGACGCGCACGTCCAGGCTCCGACCGCTGGCTCCGTCATCCTGGCGGGCGTGCTGCTGAAGATGGGAACCTACGGCATCATCCGCTTCTGCCTGCCGCTCTTTCCTGAAGCCGCCCTCTTCTACGCGCCGACGGTGTCGGTTCTCGCCGTCATCGGGATCATCTACGGGGCGCTCGTGGCGATGGTCCAGCCGGACATGAAGAAGCTGGTCGCCTACTCGAGTGTGAGCCACCTCGGATTCGTCGTGCTGGGACTGTTCTCCGGCAACGACATCGGCGTTCAGGGCGCGGTTCTCCAGATGGTGAACCACGGGCTGAGCACGGGAGCGCTGTTCCTCTTGGTCGGGATGATCTACGAACGGCGGCACACGCGCACCATCGCCGACTTCGGCGGACTCGCCAAGCCGATGCCGGCGTACGCGGCATTCTTCATCATCGTCACGCTGAGCTCCATCGGACTGCCCGGCTTGAACGGCTTCGTGGGCGAGTTCCTCATCCTGCTGGGAACCTTCATGACTGAGGGTCGCGCGTGGTTCGCCGTTCTGGCGGCGACGGGCGTGATCCTGGCGGCTGTCTACATGCTCTGGATGGTGCAGCGGGTCTTCTTCGGGAAGGTCGTCCATCCCGAGAACGAGAGCTTGCGCGATTTGTCGTTCCGCGAGATTATAGTACTCTTACCGATCGTCCTGATGGCGTTCGTGATCGGCTTCTTTCCCAAGCCGTTCTTGGCGCTGATGAACGCTGAGGATGCGATCGGTTCCCTGCGCAAGGCTGGCGCGACGCGGGAGGTCGCCGCGCACGCTGCTCCGATGCTGATACCCGAGCCCGAAGACAGCCACACTTCTCCGGAAGGTGGAGGAAACCACGAATGATCCGCCGGTCGTTGAGCGCACCTCGCTGGGCGACTCTCATCGCCATCTGTTGCACGCTCCTGCTGTCTGCGGGCCCAGTGACCCTCTTGGCGCAGGACGATCACGCCGCCACGGAATCTGCCGCTGACGCACACGCTCCCGCTGCCGATGCCCACGCGGCTGCGGAAGGACACGGCGACGGGCACAACATCGGGACGGAACTGCCGCTGTGGAGCGTCATCCCGTTCGCCGGGATTCTGTTGTCCATCGCGCTCTTCCCGCTGCTGGCGATGCACTTCTGGCATCACAACTACCCGAAGGTTGCAGCCTTCTGGGCTGCCGTCTTTGCGATCCCGTTCCTGTTTATCTACAAGGGCCAGGCGCTCTACGAGATCCTGCACATCTACATCGTCGACTACATCCCGTTCATCATCTTGCTGGCGGGGTTGTTCACGGTGTCAGGCGGGATCGTGCTCCGCGGTACGCTGGTCGGAACGCCCGTGGTCAACGTGCTCTTCATCCTCGTCGGGACGATCATGTCCTCGATGATCGGCACGACCGGCTCGTCCATGCTGCTGATCCGCCCGCTCCTTCGCGCGAACGCGCACCGCGAGCGCAAGGCGCACATCGTCATCTTCTTCATCTTCCTCGTCAGCAACATGGGCGGCTCGCTGACGCCGCTGGGCGATCCGCCGCTGTTCCTCGGATTCCTGCACGGCGTACCGTTCCAGTGGACGCTGTCGTTGCTGCCGGAGATGGGTTTCTCCGCGATCCTGCTGCTCATCCTGTTCTACTTCCTCGACACCATGATGCTCAAGCGCGAGCCCGCCGAGCAGGAGCTCGCCGAGGAGCGCGCCGAGGCGGTTCCCATCAGCATCGCGGGGGCGCACAACTTCCTGTTCCTGCTGGGAATCATCGGCGGCGTGCTGCTCAGCGGTCTGTGGAAGTCCGGCGATGTCAACATCGCAGGCGTCCACGCGGACATCTCTGGACTGACGCGCGACGGCATCATCATCCTGATGGCGGTCTTGGCGTACCTCTCGACGAAGCAGCGGCTCCGTGAGGAGAACGGCTTCACCTGGGAACCGATCCGAGAGGTCGCCTACCTGTTCGCGGGCATCTTCATGACGATCATCCCCGCGCTGGCGATCCTCAAAGCCGGCGAAGAAGGCGCGCTGAAGGCGCTCATCGTCCGAGCGGACAGCGAACCTGCCTACTTCTGGTTCACCGGGATCCTGTCGAGTTTCCTCGACAACGCGCCGACGTACCTGACCTACTTCAACACGGCGCTCGGCAAGCTCCACCTGCACGAGGATGCTGTCAGCGCGTTCCTGTACCATTACCCGCTGCCGATCATGGGCATCTCGACCCCCGATCCGGCGTTCATCGCGCAGCTCTTCAAGGATCACGCGCACCAACTGCCGCACTACGTCGCGGTCGCGGGCGGAGACCTGAGCAACCCAGCGGCTCTCCAGGAGCTCACCCACAACCTCGAGCTGTTCGAGAGCTACCTCAAGGCGATCGCCGTCGGAGCGGTGTTCATGGGAGCCAACACCTACATCGGCAACGCGCCGAACTTCATGGTGCGCTCCATCGCAGAAGAGAATCACGTGAAGATGCCCTCGTTCTTCGGCTACATGGCGTGGTCGGGCGGCATCCTGATTCCGCTGTTCATCATCATCACGTTCGTCTTCTTCAGGTAACGTCCGCTCAGCGAGCCATGATCCGCCGTTGACGAACGAGAGTGGTTGAGGTACCTAGACGCATGGTCGATTTCGATTGGGGAGCGCTCTCCGCGAGCCTCGTACTGCTGGGAACCGCCACGCTCACCGTTCTGTTCGACATGGGCTCGTCCAAGCGGTGGGCCCAGACGACCGCATGGATCGCCCTGATCGGGACGGTCACGGCGCTCGGGTTGGAGCTCGCGAGCCCGGCGCGAGGCGTGGCGCTGTCATTCGGCGCGCGCGACCGGATCGGATCGGCGCTGCCGGTCTTCCTCGCCGACGGCTACACGCACGTCTTCACGCTGATCTTCCTCATCGGGGCAGCGCTGGCGATCCTGCTGTCGATGGCGTATCTGGAGCGCCACAACGGCGTGCGCGGGGAGTACTACATCCTCCTGCTCACGTCGCTGGTCGGGATGATCCTGATGGCGGGCGGCAACGACCTCATCGTCATCTTCCTCGGCTTGGAGCTGATGTCGCTGCCTCTCTACGTCCTGGCGGGGTTCCGGCGGAACCGCGAGTCGAGCGAGTCGTCGCTCAAGTACTTCCTCCTCGGAGCGTTTTCGAGCGGGTTCTTCCTCTACGGGATTGCGCTCATCTACGGCGCGACGGGTTCCACGAACCTGCGAGACATTGCTGGCGGGGTGGGTGGGTCGGGGCTCCTCGGCGTGGGCGTCGTGCTCCTGGTCGTGGGGTTGGCGTTCAAGGTGGCGGCGGTTCCCTTCCATCAGTGGGCTCCCGATGTCTACCAGGGCGCGCCGACGCCCGTGACGGCGTTCTTCGCATCGAGTCCGAAAGTCGCGGCTTTCGCGGCGATTGCGCGGCTGTTCGTCGCTCCCGGCTCGCCGCTGGCGGGCGAGGCGTCGACGATCTTCGCCGTCCTTGCCGTCCTGACGATGAGCGTTGGGAACCTCGTCGCCCTGACGCAGAAGAACGTGAAGCGGATGCTCGCCTATTCGAGTATCGCGCACGCCGGGTACGTGCTCGTCGCGTTCGCGGCGGGGGAATCGGGCGCGCAAAGCGGCGTGTTCTACCTGCTGGTCTACTCGCTGATGAGCATCGGCGCGTTCGGCACGCTCATCCTAGCGGGTTCGTCCGAGGGCGAGCGTCTGAACCTGGACGACTACAACGGGATGGGGTTCCGTAAGCCCTTCCTGGGGGTCGTCCTGAGTGTGTTCATGCTGTCGCTGGCTGGGTTCCCGCCGATGGCGGGGTTCCTCGGCAAGTTCCTCATCTTCCGCGACGCCTGGCACGCGGGACTGGGATGGCTGGTCATCGCTGGGGTCCTGAACAGCGTCGTGTCCGCGTTCTTCTATCTCGGCGTCATCGTGCGCCTGTATATGGCGGATGCGCCCCATGGAGCGCCTGCGGCGAGCCCGGTGACGCTGCCGCAAGGATTGCTGGTCGTCGCGCTGCTGATCGCGTTGGCGGGAGTCGTCATCGGCGGTGTAGCGCCCGGCGGGTTGATGGGCGCGGTCGATCTCGGCGCGGCTTCGGCAGCGACTGCGTCGGTCTTGCACTAGCACGCGCCTGAGTCGTCAGGTGCTCCCATGCAGAAGCAGGGCGAGTTCTGGGCGAGCGTGGGCGAGCTCACGTCGCTGGGCTTGACGCTGGGGTTGTGCGTTCTGTTGCCCGTGTTCGGCGGATGGTGGCTGGGCAAGCGGTTCGGCCACGAGGATGTCGGATTGCTGCTCGGGTTGGCGCTGGGAATCGCCGCCGGAGGCGTCGAACTTTCGCGCACGATCCAGCGTTTGAACCAAGTCAGCCGTGAGCGTGGGGCTTCCAAGGGTCGGGAAGACTCCGACGATGGAACCGACGGCGAAGCCTGATTCGGCAGCGGAATCTTCGATCCCGTCGTACGTGCGTTCGAGGTTGATTGTCGGCGTGTACCGCGCCAGTATTGTACTGGCGTTGCTGATGGCACTAGGCACGCTGCCGTGGGGAGTCGAACACTCCGCAAGCGCGCTGATCGGATCCGCCGTAGCGATCGTGTTCTTCTGGTCGCTAGAGCGTACGCTCGGTTGGCTCTACCAGAGACAGAGCAAGCGCAACCGCCTT
>VGLH01000151.1 GCA_016866785.1 Candidatus Poribacteria bacterium | reverse complement strand
TATCGAACAGGTAGAGCCCGCGCTCCTGGATCTCCCGCGTCAGTTCGTCGAGGTTGTCGGCGTAGATGATGGGGTAGGAGGGCCAGAGAACGTCGCCGAGCTCGTGCGTGCGCGTGTACCGCTCGATCTCTTCGACGAACCCGACCAGCTTGCCCTCCGAGACGCCTAAGCCGCGCAGCGACGTGAACTGCGTCCGGTTCCCGAACGTCTCCCACGTCGGGGGCTTGGTGTGTCGGCGAAGGTCGTCGGGATGCTCGCGCGGATTCAGCAGGTGGACGTAGATGCGGGGCATGGACGCCTCCGATGCGGCAGACGGGTCGGGCGGTCGTGATCGCGGAGTATGTTACCGGTTCAGGCGAGCCGCGTCACGCAGGCACTCATCCCGCCTTTTCCCTGAAGGGAGTAGAAGTCTGGTTCCGCTCGGCGACGCCGCCCAGGGCGAACAGCGCCGTCGTCGACGACTCCGAAAGCCACATCAACCTTGCTGACTCGCGCAGGAAGCCAAGGGCCCTCCTGGTAGCCCTTGGTGTGGCACTCCAGAGTCAGGCGCGCTCCAGCACGCCGACGTACGGGAGCTGTGAGAATCAGCCTTTGGCATCAGTCGTCGGCGTGGACTGGGACGGGTCTGAGATGGAATTCCACCGAGTACGTCATGAAGCGGATGTTCGAAGCAGCCAGGAGCGCGTACCGCAAGCGCAAGCTCTCGGAATGGGCGATGATCAGTCCTTCAACCGAACCTTCTGGTTTGGCGAGCTCCTTCTTCACCCAGCCCATGTAGCGGAGTATCTGCCCCACAGTCGTATCGTCCGTTTGTCCGCGCTTCAGTTCGACGACGAGCCATCTATTACTGTCTGAGGCATGGTGGGCGAGAACGTCGATTTCGCCTGCGGCACAGCTGTACTTGTATCCGGCTTCCGGTTCGCCCGCTTCTTCGTAGATCCTCCACTCCTTCCCAAGCTCAGGAATCTGGTCCCAGTTGTCGACAATGAACTCATGCAGGTGCTGCTCCAACCCAAACATCTGCGGGTCGGGTACGGGCAGATCGGGTGGCGGTGGCGGCTCGGGCTGTGTCGTCTGTAACCATAGCAGCGAATCCAGTGACCACAAGTCCGTGCCCAACTCGGTCGCCAACGCGAGTAACACCCGATTGACCGCTTCGTAGGTTCCGCCAATCCCGTCAGCTGGCTGAGTGGCGGGCCAGAGGCCGAGCCTCCTCAGTGCCTGCTCTGATACGCGGTTCCATACCCCATACCGTTCGGGGTATCCGACATGAAGTATCGCCGTGGCAATCGCTTTCCCCATGCCAAGGATCGAGTTGGTGGCGGTCGCCAATCGCTCTCTGACAGGGCGGTCCTCGTCATACAGCGTCCGCAGAATGCCACGCAGCCGCTCCATGTCAGCGCAGATGCGGGAGCCTTGACGATGCAGACCCGTCCAATGACGGTTGGTCCTGAAGTCGAGGAATGCCCTGAACTCATCCTCTTGAAGGACGTCAACGTGTGGTACAGAGAAAGCTCTCTGAAAGCGGCTAATCACATCCGCCTTCGCAGACGCCATCCTCTGAACATCCATGTGAGACAGGTCAGCGATGAGCCGTGCACGGTCCGTATCACTGAGAAACGGCATATTCGGTTCCTCTTCTGCATACTCCATATCGTCGACGACCCCGGAAGCGATTTCTGCCCAGTTACTGTTGTTTCCCGTCGAGCGATCAGGACCCTCATGGTCGCCCATAGCGCGCAGCGTCACGGTCAGACCCGCTCCAGCACGCCGACATAGGGAAGCTGGCGGAACCAGCCGTCGTAGTCCAAGCCGTAGCCGACGACGAACACGTCCGGGATCGTGAACCCGACGAAATCCGCCTCGACGGGAGCGACGCGGCGGTTCGGTTTGTCGAGCAGGGCGCACAACCGCAGGCTGGCGGGCTCCTGGTCGCGCAGATGATCGATGATCCGCGACAGCGTGCGCCCCGTATCGAGGATGTCCTCCACGACGAGGACGTGCCGACCGATGACGGGACTCGTCAGCCGAGTCGTCCACCGGATGTCCTCCGATGACTCGGTCCCCTGGTAGCTGGAGATGCCCAGGAAGTCGACGCGCGTGGGAATCGTCAGCCGCCGCGTCAGATCGGCGAGGAACACGAACGACCCCTTGAGAATCGAGACGAGCGTCACCTCCTTGCCGGCGTAGCGCGCCGAGACCTCCGCCGCGAGCTGGCTCACCCGCGACTCGATCGCCTCCTGCGTGAGCAGCGTCCTGCCGACGCGCATGCCGTTGACGACTCCCAGTGGGTCGGTCATACCCGCGTCTCCCCTGCGATGCGCCCGTTCTTGATGCGCAGGCGGATCGCGCGCGTCAGGGATGTCGCGCGTCGTCCTCCGGTGAGAGCCAGTCGGCGGACCCGCTCGACCTCCTCGAACGTCGCGCTCCGCGCGGGAGCCAGGAGCCCATCGAGCCACCGCTTGAGCACCCGCCGCTGGACGGCGACCGGCTCCGATCGAAGCGGCTCGGTACGGATCGAATCGCCGTCGGCGGCGCGTTCCCAAGCGGCGTCCGTCAGGTCGCTCAGCAGCGCGTCTTCGTCGGCGAGGATACGCGCCGCCCGGCTCAGCGCGGCGTCGGGCTGCGGGTTGTAGCTCTCCAGTGCGGGCATCAGGTTCCGCCGAACCCGATTGCGCAGGAACCGCAGGTCGTCGTTGGACGCGTCAGTGCGGTAGGGAACGCCCTCGGCGTCGAGGAACCGGAGGATGTCGTCGCGCGAGCACTCCAGCAGTGGACGAATCCACAGCCCATCGCGGATGGGTCGGATTCCCGCTAGCCCCGCGCTCCCAGCGCCGCGCAATAGCTGCATGAGAACCGTCTCCGCCAGGTCGCCGCGATGATGTCCCAGAGCGATGCGATCCGCGCCGACTTTTCCCGCGACGTCCGTCAGAAACGCGTAGCGCACGTCGCGGGCAACGGCTTCCAGGGAGCCTCCGACCTCGGCGCGTCGTGCCCCGACGTCGATCCTCTCAACGGTCACCGGCAAGTCTCGGAGCCGCGCCTGGTCCTCGACGAACGCGGCGTCTCCGTCGCTGGCGTCTCCGCGAAGGCAGTGGTTCAGGTGGGCGACGTGGAGCGGCACGTCCATCGACTCGCGCAACCGGGCAAACAACTCCAGCAGCGCCATCGAGTCGGGACCCCCCGACACGGCGAGCACGACGCGCTGACCCGGCGACACGAGCCGCTCGTCGCGGCAGAACGCCTCGACGCGGGCTGCGAATCGGTCGGCGGCGGTGGAACCCATCGCGGTCACCAGTTGTGGACGACGAACATGGGCGGGGAGTCGGGCTCCAGTTCGATGCGGGCGGCGTCGGCGGTCATCTCGTTGCGCAGGGCGTTCGCCCGGTGGACAGGGAGCGTCATGCCGTCGAGCCGCCATCGCAAGCCATCGCTGGAGCGCACGCGCGCCTCTCCCGCAAACGGGATCAGCGACACGCGGTTGATGCCGTCGCCGACGCGCCGGAGCATCAGGGCGTCGACGCATTCGCGGATGTCCTCTCGCGGGCTGCGGATCGCGGCGCAGAACCCCTGGCGCTCGCCGGCGAGATGGCGCGCCTCCGGCAGCAGCATCAGGTTCCCGAGGAAATGGTCGTGATCGGAGCCGTTTGGCGGCGGAAAAGCGCCGTAGAACACAAACTCGGAGCATCCCTCGCGCACGGCGATATGCAGCGCCAACTGCCCGTCCGTGTAGTCTTCTTTGTCGGCGCGTTCGTCGTACGCCGTGACGAACGCCGCGCCGCGCGACTCCCATCGCTCCCGGTCGGCTGGCGTCATCGAGTCGCAGTCGCCTACGACGAGATGCGGCTTCGCCCATGCCGCACCCTGCATGAGCCAGTCGAACGCGCGAATGCCTCCGTCGGCGCAGATGACCAGCGCTCGCGCGCATGCCTGGACGTAGAACTGCGCGTGCTTGGGATCGTAACCGCCGTTGAGGAAAATCGCCGCGCGACGAGTCGGTTCCATGCCAGAGAGTCTAGCCCTCGACCGGTCCGCGTTCAATGGCGTGCCGCGCTGGCACACCATCGGCGGCCGGCATCGGACAGTCTCGGCGTCATTCCCGCACAGGCGGGAATCCAGAGTACTGGCTCCCAACCCGCGAGTGAGTCGCGTGGGTGTGCGGAGCTGATGGACGGTGAGGAAGCCTGCGACGTAGACTCTAGGTTCCCGCTTTCGCGGGAGCGACGGAAAAGGGGCGGGAGCGACGGTAGCAACGCGATCGCGCTGGCGATGGCACATGCCTTGCTTCTTTGCGGGCGGAGGATCAACAGGCATCGCCGAGGAGCCCGCGTATGCGCATGGACCGATTGACCGTCAAGACCCAAGAAGCCCTCGCCGCCGCGCAGGAGTTGGCGAGCGAACGCGAAAATCCCGAAGTCGTCCCCGAGCACCTGCTGATGGCGCTCGTCCGGCAGGAAGGCGCGCCGACGCCCGCCATCATCTCCAAGCTCGGCGGCGACGTGCGCGCCATGGCAGGCGACATCGGAGCCGCGCTCGACAAACTCCCGCGCGTGCAGGGCAAGGGGCTCGAACTCTACTTCGCGTCTTCGACCCGTCGTCTCCTCGACGAGGCGCTGAAGGAGTCCAAGGCGCTCAAAGACGCCTACGTCAGCACGGAGCATCTGCTACTCGCGCTCTCGAAACAGAAGGAGGGAGCCGCCAGCGAAGTTCTCCGCAAGCACGGCATCACGCCGGAGCGCATTCTCGAAGCCCTCCAGTCGATCCGAGGCGGTCAGCGCGTCGAAGACCCTCACGCCGAGGATCGGTATCAAGCGCTCGAACGTTTCGGACGCGACTTCACCGAGATGGCACGCCAGGGCAAGCTCGACCCCGTCATCGGGCGCGACGAGGAGGTGCGCCGTGTCATGCAGGTGCTTTCGCGGCGGACGAAGAACAACCCCGTCCTGATCGGGGAACCGGGCGTCGGCAAGACCGCCATCGCCGAAGGGCTCGCCCAGCGGATCGTATCCGGCGACGTGCCGGAGACCCTCAAGAACCGTCGGTTGATCGCATTGGACATCGGCGCGCTCGTCGCCGGAACGAAGTACCGGGGCGAGTTCGAAGACCGGCTCAAAGCCGTCCTGAAAGACGTTCAGGAGGCGGCTGGTTCCGTCGTGCTGTTCATCGACGAGCTCCACACGATTGTCGGGGCGGGGGCCGCCGAGGGGGCCGTCGACGCCTCGAACATGCTCAAGCCCGCTCTGGCACGGGGCGAGCTCCATTGCATCGGCGCGACGACTCTCGACGAGTACCGCAAGCACATCGAGAAGGACGCCGCGCTGGAACGCCGGTTCCAGCCGGTTCTCGTCGATGAGCCGACCGTCGAGGAGACCGTAGCCATCCTGCGGGGGCTCAAAGAACGCTACGAGGTGCATCACGGCGTCCGGATTCAGGACGCGGCGCTCGTCGCGGCGGCGACGCTCTCGAACCGCTACATCGCCGACCGGTTCCTGCCCGACAAGGCGGTCGATCTGATCGACGAATCCGCCTCGCGCCTGCGCATGGAGATCGACAGCGTTCCCGTGGAGATCGACGAGGTAGAACGCCGGCTCATCCAGTTGCAGATCGAGCAGCGCGCCCTGGCGCAGGAGACCGACGAGGCGTCCAAGGGCAGGCTCGACAAGCTGAACGCCGAGATCGCCGCCCTGGAGGAGCAACTCCGCGAGCTCAAGCTCCGCTGGGAGCAGGAGAAGGAGGCGATCCACGGTCAGCAGGAGTTGATGGAGCGGGTCGAGCAGTTGAAGATCGAGCAGGAAAGGGCGCAGCGGAGCGGCGATTTCGACCGCGCCAGCCGCATCCTCTACGGCGAGATGCCCCAGCTCGAAGGGCGGCTCAAGGCACTCCAGGACGTGTCCGTGGACAACCCGATGCTCAAGGAGGAAGTCACGCAGGAGGACGTCGCCGAGGTTGTCGCCAAGTGGACGGGCGTTCCCGTCTCGCGGATGATGGAGAGCGAAGTCCAGAAGCTCGTGACGATGAGCGACCGGCTCAAGGAGAAGGTGCTGGGTCAGGACGAAGCCGTCGAGAGCGTGTCGAACGCCATCCGACGCGCGCGCGCGGGGCTTCAGGACGCCCAGCGACCTATCGGTTCGTTCGTGTTCCTCGGACCGACGGGCGTCGGCAAGACCCATCTGGCGAAGAGCCTCGCCGAGTTCCTGTTCGATACGTCCGAGGCGATGATCCGCATCGACATGAGCGAGTACATGGAGCAGCACTCCGTCGCCCGGCTGATCGGCGCTCCCCCCGGATACGTCGGCTACGAGGAGGGAGGTCAACTCACCGAAGCCGTGCGTCGGCGTCCCTACTCGGTCATCCTGTTCGACGAGATCGAGAAGGCTCACCAGGAGGTGTTCAACGCGCTCCTGCAAGTCCTCGATGATGGGCGCATGACGGACGGCAAGGGCAGAACCGTCGATTTCCGCAACGCCGTCATCATCTTGACATCCAACATCGGGAGCCATTGGCTCCAGAACGCCCGCGACGTCGAGAGCGTCCGCGACCAGGTGATGGGCGAGCTCCGATCGCACTTCCGACCGGAGTTCCTGAATCGCATCGACGACATCATCCTGTTCAACCGCCTCACGGAAGAAGCCATCGCGGAGATCGTCGATCTGCAGTTCGAGGAGCTGCGCCGTCGCGTCGCGGAGCGGAACCTGAGCCTGACGCTCACGGCGGCAGGCAGGGCGTGGCTGGCGGAACACGGCTACGATCCGGTCTACGGGGCGCGTCCGCTGCGTCGGCTCTTCCAGCGGGCAGTGCTCGATCCGCTGGCGTTGGAGCTCCTGTCGGGGCGGTTCCACGACGGCGATGCCATCGTCGTCGATGCCGACTCAGACGGCATTCGGTTCTCGTCGGGACCGGGCGGAATGGTCGTGCAAACCGACGCCTAGCCGACGAAGTGTGCCAACCGCCGGAGCGTCCGGCGCGTTGAATCTGCGGCAGGCGAGCGTTCCCGCGAGGAGGCGACCGGATCATGCGTTCCCCTGTGGCGCGGCTTCGAGGCGTGGCGTCGGCGATTGCCTTCGTGTTTCTTTTCGGAGCGCATGTCGGGGATGCCGCATCGGCAGAGGACGGATCCGGCGACAAGTACGCCCTTATCATCAGCGCAGGAAAGAGCAAGTTCCGCGAGTCGCTGGTCGAGACAGCCGTCAAGTCGCTGAAGGCGAACGGGTTCGAGCCCGCCCGCACGACGCTGCTCACGGCGGAGAAGGCGACGTGGGAACACATCGCGACCGCCGTCGATACCCTCTACGAGCAGTTGTCCGACAGGGACATGCTCGTCGTCTACGTCGCCGGTTCCGGCACGCTGCTCGGCGAAGGGGACGCCAAGGAGAGCGTGCTGTTCCTGTGGAACAACACGGCGATTCGCACGTCGCGCCTGGCGGAGCATCTGGCAGCGCTGGACACGATGAGCGGGGTCGTTGTCTTCGACGCGCCGTACAGCGGCGAGTTCATCGGAGAGTTCCGCGACACCAACTTCGTGACGATTGCGCCAGCGAAGGAGAACGACGCCGAGGCGTGCGCGACCTTCGCGCTGGTGCTCTGGAAGGAACTGGAACGCGGCGCCAAGGACAAGCAGCAGAAGTTCCTGAACAGCGTCGAGGGCGCGTACAGCGTCGCGGAAGCCCATGCGAAGCGGCGCAGCCCGGCGACTCCTCTCATCGCCGCGCCGTACGACGCCGAGCACTTCTTCCTGTGGCTGCCTCCGCGCGACCAGGTCGAAGTGGATCGGCGGCTGGGGCTCGGATCGTCGTTGGTTCCGCCGATGACGGCGGACTTGCAAGCGCGCATCGCAGCCGCAGCGGATGAGTACGACCCGCTGCCGGAATCGCCGGAGGACGATGTCTACGAGGACGCTCCGAGCGTCGACGTGGTCGAATGAGCCCGGCGGGCGAATCATCCCTGACCTACTGGATCGGCAACGATCTCTCGCTGGACGCGGTGATCGAGCTCTACGTCGACTCGACGCTGGGCGAACGCCGGCCCGTCGACGACCGCGAGCGGATACGCGCCATGCTGGAGAACGCCAACCTCGTCGTGACGGCTTGGGACGGCGAGACGCTCGTCGGCATCGCGCGGTCGGTGACCGACTTCGCCTATGCGACGTACCTCTCCGACCTTGCCGTGCGGCTGTCGTATCAGAGGCGCGGCATCGGGAAGGAGCTCGTCCGACGCACTCAGGCGGCGGCTCCGACGGCGACGCTCATCCTGCTGTCGGCTCCTGCCGCCGTCGAGTACTACCCCCGCATCGGCTTTACGCATCATCCCCAGGCATGGATTCTGCGCCCCGGCGAGACGGTCACGCCCGACTGACCACAGTTCACGGGAACGTGGCTCTAGGAGCGTTCGTAGGGGCGACTCGGCGAGTCGCCCCTACGGCGTATGACTCCGTCTACTTGTGGATCACCATCCGCCGCGTCTCCCGGAAGGAGCCCGCGCGGAGCTCGTAGAAGTACACCCCGCTCGCGACCCGCTCCCCGAGCTCGTTCCGACCGTCCCAGTACGCCGCCTCGTCACGCGATGTGTAGTACCCCGGCTCGCGGTAGCCCACGTCGAGCTTCCGCACGAGTGAACCCGCCACGTCGTAGACG
>VGLH01000150.1 GCA_016866785.1 Candidatus Poribacteria bacterium | reverse complement strand
TGGACGTCGCCGGAGCGGTAGCAGGTCCCGTCGCCGTAGCCGTCGGAGTCGCCGTTGCATCCGGCGACGGCGCGGCGTTCCGTGACGCCGACGAGGGTCTGCCGGAGACGGCTCTCGTCGATGTTCCGTCCGTCTTGGATGGCGACGCGCGGCACGCCGTTGACCGCCTCGACGTAGAAGGTGAGGTGCGTGTAGGCGGGTCCGACGAAGGGGTCGTTGGCGTCCGTGATGAAGTGGAACTCGTGCGGATGCCAGTTGACGCCCGTCCACGCCCAATCGTCGCTGTGCTTGATGAGGAAGCTGAGCGTGACGCTCTCGACCGGTTCGATACGGACGCGCCCGCCGCCGCCGACGGTTCCGATGTCGCCAGCCTGCCGCCATCGCCAGAGACAAGAGGCGGAGCCCTCGGGCCCGTGCTCGGATCGGTCGATCTCCATGCGAGGACCATCGTACCAGCCGCGCGACGCCCAGTCGGTGTCTTCAAACCGCTCCTCGAACAGCAGGCGCTCCGACACTTCGGACGCGCTCACGATGGCGGCACAGGCGAAGAGCGCGGCAAGAGCAGCGATCACGGCATCCCCCTCTGAGTCAGGCGAGCATCGTCAACTGCGTCGAACGTCCGCCGTTTCAGGTAATCGACGTCTCGCCGAACCAGAGCAGGCGCACGCTAGCAGGCTCGGAAGCATTCTAGGCGGGGCGAGAACGATGCGCAACGAACCGACGCCCGCGACGCCCACCGACGATGAGTTCGTCCGCGCAACGCTCGAGGGCGACCGCGAGGCGTTCGCCGGACTCGTCCGGCGCTACCGTGAGCCGATGATCCGGCTGGCGTTCCGGTACGTCGGGAACACGGAAGACGCGCGCGACCTGTCGCAAGACGGCTTCGTGCGTGCCTTCGAGCGGCTGGGGCGCTATCGAATCGGCACGCGGTTCGACCGGTGGCTGTCGCGGATCGTCGCGAACCTCTGCCGCGACCATCTGCGGCGTCGGGCGCGCGTCCGGTTCGACGAGTTGGGAACCGCCGACGACGCACCGGCGAGCTCGATGACGCCCGACCAAGCGGCGACGTGGAGCGACCTCCGCGCCCAGTTCCAACGCGCACTGAACGACCTGCCCGACGACTGGCGCGTCGCGTTCCTGCTCCACGAACAGGACGGGATGAAGCACGAGCAGATCGCCGCGATTGTCGGCTCGAACGCGCGGACGATCCGGTGGCGTCTGTTCAAGGCGCGCGAGCGACTGCGAGAGCGCCTCGGAGACTTCCTGGAGCCGTGACGCAGCGATTCCCGGCAAATCGCCTCTTGTAGAGCCCGTACCCGACCTTCCGCACAGCGGCGATCGTAATCTGGCTTCCACTTGCCTGCCAGGTTCACCCGAACCGCGCCCTTGTGTAGTAGTGGTCGCACGGAGCGGCATCGCACGACCCCATGCGGCAAGGAAGTCTACACGATCAGGCTCTGTCCGATCTCATGCCGTGACGTCGGATTGCATCCCTTGAAAACGAGCCCGGCACGATTTAACATGTTCTCGGCGGGTTGGACGACCCGCGACATGCCAGCGCCTTTTAACCAGACCCCGTGAGGCTGGAAAGGAACGCACAGACCGACCCTCCCTGAGACGGCATCTGTGCGTCATTCTAGCTTTCACGCTGTCGAAACGACGCTTCGACACGTGAGAGGCTCTCGCGATGGCTCCTGAGCGCCCGCCGCTCCCGGACGCTGCCCGCATCCTCGACCTTCTCCATTCCCTCGAAGCGCTGAAGAACCTTCCTCGCACGGGTTGGCGTCTGCGTGGCATCCGCGACGGCGAGAGCATCGCCGATCACTGCTTCCGAACCTCCTTCGCCGCCATGATGCTCGCCGATGCCCTCCGAGGACGCGGCTACGACCTCGACGCCGAACGCATCCTCCGCATGGCGCTCCTCCACGAGATCGCCGAAGCGCGCATCGGCGACATCCCCTTCCCGGCGCTCGCACACCTGCCGGAGTCGGAGAAGGCCGCCGCCGAGGAGAGCGCCGCCCGCTACCTGCTGGAGCCCCTCGGCGGCCTCGGTGACCAGTACCGCGACATCTGGCAGGAATACGAAGCCCGCGAGACCCCCGAAAGCCTCGTCGTCCGAGTCGCCGACAAGCTCGAAATGCTCCTCCAAGCCTGGGAATACGAACGCGCCGGAGCCCGAGGCTTGGAGGACTTCTGGCGCAACGTCTGGAACTTCCGCGACGTCGATGCTTTTCCCCTCGTCAGCGAGCTTCTGGATGAGCTCCGCGCCCGCCTCATCGCGACCCGATCCAAGGAGTTCTGACGGTGTCCAAGACACAGCGCGAAAAAGCCCAAATCATGTCCGCCGACGAGATGCGCCGAGCCATCACGCGCATCGCCCACGAAATCTGCGAGCGGAACAAGGGCGTCGAACAGCTTGCCATCGTCGGCATCCGCTCGCGCGGCGACATCATCGGAAGCCGCATCGCCGACCAGATCGAACGCATCGAGAACGTCCGCATCCCCGTCGGCGCGATGGACATCACCCTCTACCGCGACGACCTCAATCTCTTCGAGCGCAAGGTCACCGTCAACCGCACGGACATCCCCTTCGCCATCGACGAGATGCGCGTCGTCCTCGTCGATGACGTGCTCTACACGGGCCGCTCTGTCCGCGCCGCGCTGGACGCCCTGATGGACTTCGGCAGACCCGACTCCATCCAGCTCGCCGTCCTTGTCGACCGGGGCCATCGCGAGCTGCCCATCGCCGCCGACTACGTCGGCAAGAACATCCCGACCTCCAAGCGCGAAACGGTCGCCGTCTCCGTCTCCGAAGAAGACGGCGAAGACCGCGTCGCCATCCTCGAGGAGTCCCCGTCGTGAGCACGAACTGGCTCATCCGAAGCGGGCGCGTCCTCGATCCGAAGTCGGAGACCGACGCCTTCGTCGATGTGCGGATACGCGACGGCGTAGTCGCCGAGATCGGCGAGAACCTGCCGCCCGGCGAGGAGCAGGTCTTCGACGCCGGAGGGTGCGTCGTCGCGCCCGGCCTGCTCGATGTCCACGTCCACCTGCGCGACCCGGGTCAGCGGCACAAGGAATCCATCGCCACAGGAACGCGAGCCGCTGCCGCCGGAGGGTTCACCGCCGTCGCGTGCATGGCGAACACCGCGCCGCCGCTGGACACACCGGATCGCGTGCGCTACGTGCTCGACGTCGCTTCGCGCGAGGCATCGACGACCGTCTATCCCATCGCCGCGATCACGAAGGAGCTCCGAGGACAGGAGGCGACCGACCGGCAAGCGCTTCTCGACGCCGGCGCGGTGGGCTTCTCCGACGACGGCAAGACGGTCACCGACACGCGGATCATGCGAACCCTCTTCCGAGACGCTTCGCGGATGGGCTTCGCGGTTCTGCTCCACTGCGAGGACCCGATGCTGGTCCGAGCGGGCGTCATGCATCCCGGCGAGGTGTCGCGGTCGCTGGAACTGCCCGGTCTACCGCCGCTCGCCGAGGAGACGATTATCGAGCGCGATCTGACTCTTGCCGAGGAGACCGGAGCGCGCATCCACATCCTCCACGTGACGACGACTCGGGGCGTCTCTCTGATCCGCAACGCGAAGGCTCGCGGTGTCCGCGTGACCGCCGAGACCTGCCCCCACTACTTCGCCCTGACCCACGAGGCGGTGCGCGAACACGGTTCCAACGCCAAGATGAACCCGCCGTTGAGAACCGCCGCCGACGCGAAAGCGGTCACGGAAGGACTCGCCGACGGCACGCTCGACGTCATCGCCACCGACCACGCGCCCCATTCCGCCGAAGAGAAGGCGGAGGGGATGCTCCGCGCGCCCTTCGGGATCATCGGCTTGGAGGTCTGCGTGCCGCTCGTGTGGACGCACCTGGTCCGCAAGCAGGTCTTGAGCCCTCTGGACGCCGTGCGGAAGCTCACCGTCGGACCGGCGGAAGCCCTCGGCGTGCGCGTTCCCTCGCTGGCTGCGGGAGAGCCCGGCGATCTGACCGTCATCGAGCCGGAGCTCGAACTGGAAATCACCCGCGAGCGCATCTACTCGAAGAGCCGGAACACGCCCTTCCTGGGGCAGACGCTCCGCTCCTGGACCTTGCTGACGCTCCATCGAGGCCGGCGGACGTTCCTTCGCTCGGAGGCGGAACCTCGTCTCGGTTCATGAGGAGCCACGGATGAAAGCGTACCTAGCTCTGGAGGACGGAACCGTCTTCGAGGGAGAAGCCTTCGGCGCGCCCGGCGAAAAGACCGGCGAGGTCATCTTCAATACGAGCATGACCGGCTATCAGGAAGTGCTCACCGACCCGTCCTACTCCGGGCAGATCGTCGTGATGACCTACCCGCTCATCGGGAACTACGGCATCGCCGAGGAGGATGTCGAGTCGCACGCCGTCCAGGTCGAGGGCTTCGTCGTCCGCGAATACAGCGAGTATTTCAGCAACTGGCGGGCGAAGAAGGGTTTGGGGCGGTACCTCGAAGAGTACGGCGTCCTGGGCATCCAGGGCATCGACACGCGGGCCCTGACGCGGCGGCTCCGCACGTGGGGCGTCATGCGCGGCGTCCTCTCCACGGAGACGAGCGACCATGAAGAGCTCGTCCGTCGGGCGCTCGCCTCGCCGAGCATGGTCGGGCGCGACCTGGTGAAGGGCGTCACCTGCGGAGCCGTCTATGAATGGAAGCAGGACGACTCGGACCCGATGGCGTGGGCGAAGCGGAACGCCTCGTCGCAAGACCCGCAGCTCACGCTCGACTTCGCGGGGGCGTCAGCCGGGACGGAATCCGGGCGGTTCCGCGTCGTCGCCTATGACTACGGGATCAAGCACAACATTCTGCGGCAGTTGACGCACCACGGCTGCGATGTCGTCGTCGTCCCAGCGCAGACGCCCGCCGAGACGGTTCTGGCGATGGAGCCCGACGGCGTCTTCCTCTCGAACGGACCCGGCGATCCCGAGCCGGCCACCTACGCCATCGACAACATCCGCCAGTTGATGGGGAAGAAGCCCATCTTCGGGATCTGCCTCGGGCACCAGCTCATCGGTTTGGCGCTGGGCGGCAAGACCTACAAGCTGAAGTTCGGGCACCACGGCTCCAATCAGCCCGTCAAGCGGCTCGACACGGGGCAAGTCGAGATCACCGCGCAGAACCACGGGTTCGCCGTCGATATCGACTCGCTCAAGGGCGTGCCGGTCGAGCTGACCCATGTGAACCTGAACGATGACACCGTCGAGGGGATTGAGCACCGCGAAGTGCCGCTCTTTTCGGTTCAGTACCACCCGGAAGCGTCGCCGGGACCCCACGACCCCACCTACCTGTTCACCAAGTTCCGGGAGATGATGGTGAATGAGCGCTGAAAGCACGGCTCGACGAGCCAAACTGTCGCGGAACGTCATCGCGCTGGGGTTGGTGAGCCTCTTCACCGATGCCAGTACGGAGATCGTCTATCCGCTGCTGCCGCTGTTCCTCACGGCGATCGGCGCGGGACCCCTCTTCGTCGGCCTGATCGAGAGCATCGCCGAGACGACGGCGAGCCTGCTCAAGCTCATCGCCGGGTGGCTGTCGGATCGGCTCGGCAAGCGGAAGGCGGTCGTCCTGGCGGGCTACGGACTGTCGAGCGCGACGCGTCCCTTGATGGCGCTCGCCGCCGCGCCGTGGCACGTCCTCGTCGTGCGGTTCGCCGACCGAGTCGGCAAGGGATTCCGGGGGGCGCCCCGCGACGCCCTCATCGCCGACTCGTCCGACCCGTCGATCCGGGGCAGGGCGTTCGGGTTCCACCGCGCGATGGATCACACGGGCGCGGTCGTCGGACCTCTGATCGCCTTCGCGCTCCTGCAGACCGTCTTCCGGGGCGACGGCGCAGGCGTCTCGGCGAATACCTACCGGCTCGTCTTCTGGGCGGCGACGATCCCTGCCGTCCTCGCCGTGCTGACGCTGCTGTTCCTCGTGCGCGAGGTCGCTCCGTCCGGCGGCGGCAAGCGGAACGGGCTGAGCCTGTCGCTGCGGGGGTTCAGCGGGACGTTCAAGGCGTTCCTCGTCGTGCTCATCCTCTTCACGCTGGGCAACTCCAGCGACATGTTCCTGATCCTCCGCGCGAACGATCTGGGCATCTCGGCGGTGTGGGTTCCCATCCTATGGGTGGCGCTGCATATCGTGAAGAGCCTCAGCTCGGTTCCCGGCAGCGCGTGGTCGGACCGCGTCGGCAGGAAACGGGCGATCCAGGTCGGGTGGGCGGTCTACGCGCTCATCTACGCAGGATTCGCCTACGCGACGTCGGTTTGGCACGCGTGGGCGCTCTTTGCGGCGTATGGCATCTACTTTGGACTGACCGAGGGAACCGAGAAGGCGCTCATCGCCGACCTGGTTCCGTCGGAGCTGCGGAGCACGGCGTACGGCATCTACGGGTTCGCCATCGGGATCGCCGCGCTACCGTCGAGCCTGCTGATGGGCTATCTGTGGCAGACGTTCGGGGTTCACGTCGCGTTCCTGTTCGGCGCGTCGCTGGCGCTGGTAGCGATGCTCCTGTTGTGGGCGCTGCGAATGCCCGCGCGTCCTGTTTCTGTGCATCATGCCAAAGGGTGAAGCGATGAGCATCCGAACGATGGAGATCGAACTGACGGTCGGCAAGGATGGCTACGTTCACGTAGACGTGCCGTGTGAGTTGCCCGAAGGGGAGAAGGTGACGGTACGCGTTGCCTGGGCGGTCGCCGACGACGAGCTCGATGACGAGCTTATCTGGCTACGAACTGCGATGACGAGTCCGTCGTTCGCGTTTCTCGACGCTCCGGAAGAGGATATCTACACCCGAACCGACGGGAAACCCTTTGATGATGAAGGGTAGAATCCTCCTTCTTCCGTTCCCGTTTGACGACTTGTCGGCGACGAAGGTCCGTCCGGCAGTCTGTCTAACGGAGTTCGTCGGGGAGCATCGGCACGTCGTCGTCGCGTTCGTGTCGAGTCGGGTTCCTCCGCTGTTTCTCGACAGCGACATCCTCATCGAAGAAGCTGTCGAGGATTTTGCCGTCACTGGGCTGCGTGTGACGTCCATTCTGCGACTGCACCGTTTGATGACGGTAACATCTGGTCTCATTCAACGTGAACTCGGCGAACTGCCGGAACGTCTCATGGTCGAACTCGATACGAAGTTGAAACGACTCTTTGAGCTGAACGGGTCATATCCCCTCCGCGAAGTCCAACGATAGGGTGATGATCGTCCGAACGATGGAGATCGCACTAACGGCTCGCAAGGACGGCTACGTGTACAGACGCTCGGCGCGTCGAATTGGAGAGGACTGAAGCATGACGCGGAAAGCCATCATCGCCGTCGCAGCGGTCGCGCTGCTCGGCGTTGCAGCGGCGTTCGTCGCCCAGGGACAGCGCCGGAGCGAGCTCTCGTTCGCCAGCTCGCCGCTGCCCAAGGACGACGACGAGAAGCGCATTTTGACAGTTCTGGAGGCGCTGGAACCAAGCGGACGGCAGTACCAGAGCGTTCCGCGTGAGGACGGGCGACTTCTGCGCCTGCTGGCTGAAACATCCAACGCGCAGCACGTCGTCGAGCTCGGCACGTCGAGCGGCTATTCCGGTATCTGGTTCTGCCTGGCGCTTCGCAAGACCGGCGGCAAGCTGACGACCTACGAGATCGACCCGGAGCGCATCGCCGTCGCCCGTGGCAACTTTGAGAAGGCTGGCGTCAGCGACCGTGTGACGGTCGTCGAGGGTGACGCCCACGAGCAGGTGACGAAGCTCAAGGAGCCCATCGACATCATCTTCCTGGACGCTGACAAAGAGGGCTACATCGACTACCTGAACAAGCTCCTGCCCCTCGTGCGCCCCGGCGGGCTGGTCATCGCGCACAACATGAATCGCAGCCAGGCGGACCCACGATACGTCGAGGCGATCACGACGAATCCCGCGCTGGAGACGCTCTTCCTGAACATGGACGGTACCGGGGTCGGCGTCACGCTCAAGAAGCGCTAGAACCACGGCTCTGCGAAGTCACGGACACGAACAGCGGGACGGAGGCGGAAGGCGACATGCCGAAACGAACGGACATCTCGAAGATCCTCATCATCGGCTCCGGGCCCATCGTCATCGGGCAGGCGTGCGAGTTCGACTACTCCGGCACGCAAGCCTGCAAAGCCCTCCGCGAAGAGGGCTACGAGATCGTCCTCATCAACAACAACCCGGCGACGATCATGACGGACCCGGAGCTCGCCGACCGAACCTACATTGAGCCCCTCACGTGGCAGGTCATCGAGCGGATCATCGCCGCCGAACGCCCCCAGGCGCTGCTTCCAACGCTCGGCGGACAGACCGCGCTCAACCTCGCCGTCGAGCTCGCCGAAGCCGGAGTCCTCGACCGCTACAACGTCGAACTCATCGGCGCGAAGCTCCACGCCATTCGCAAGGCGGAGAGCCGCGAGCTCTTCAAAGAGGCGATGCGCAACATCGGTTTGGAGGTTCCCAAGAGCGCCATCGTTCGGACCGAGGAAGAGGCGATGCGGACGCTCGACGAGCTCCCCTTCCCGCTCATCCTGCGTCCTGCGTACACGCTGGGCGGCAAGGGCGGCGGCATCGCCTACAACCTCGAAGAGTACCGGCGGATGATCCAGTACGGGCTGTCGATCAGCCCGGTTCACGAGGTGCTCGTCGAGGAAAGCGTCATCGGCTGGAAGGAATTCGAGCTCGAGGTGATGCGCGACCGGCTCGACAACGTCGTCATCATCTGCTCCA
>VGLH01000149.1 GCA_016866785.1 Candidatus Poribacteria bacterium | reverse complement strand
CCGCACGACGGTCTCGCCGTCGTCTTCGATCAGGGGACGATTGTAGATGTACGGCGGCTCCAGCGTTGCGCGTTGCGCCTCTGTCAGTTCCTGCGTCCACTCCGGGAACGACGTCTCGTAGAATCCGCCGGCGAAGTGGAGGTACTTCGGCGAATAGCGCACGAGCAGCGAGCGGCGCTCCCGGTCGGACGTCCACGGCAGCGTCCCATGCAGTGTCGCCTCGTTGAAGATCACCATGTCTCCCGCGTTGCACGGGATATCGCGCACGATGTCCTGATCCTCCTCCCAGCGGCGAATCCCGTCTGGACAACGGAAGTTGGCTTTGTGGCTTCCGGGTATAACGCAGAGCCCGCCGTCACCGGCTCGGACCTCGTGCAGTTGGTACTGGAACACGACCATTCCGCATCGCATCTGGCCGTTCGCGTACGTGTAGTACTGCGATCCGTCGAAGTGGTGCGCCGTCGAGCCGTGGATCACTAATCCCTCTGCGCCGCGCGTGCCTGTCAAGATGAAAGGAGCGTGGTCGATCCGCCATCCCCGACCATGGATCGCATTGAGGTACGGAATCGCCTTCCGATGCGCGAGCAGATCACGGAACGGCTGGCTCCAAGGCTGGTCCCACGTCAGCATCCCCGTGAAGATGCCTCGCTTGTGCGTGCCCGCCAGCGTGGTGGAACCAGCGGTCACGGAGTTGCCGTCCTCGCCGATCCGATGCGCGTTGGCGTCCACCGACCGGTTCAGCGCGTCCACTTCCTCCGGCGAGAGGAACTCTCGCACGACCAGATAGCCCTGGAGATCGAACAGGAACTTCTCACGATCTGTCACGTGGCTTGCCCTCCTACGTCACCCAGTGCCTGTGCGGCGTCAACGCCGCCGCGCTACCCGTACCAACTCTCCTCGTCCGCGATCCGATACGCGAACTCCACTCGATCCAGCGTCGTATCCGGCTGAACCGTGTGCGCCGTGCAGAAGACGAAGCCGCCGCCCGGCTTCATCGTGCCGAAGATCGATCGTACTTCGGCTTCGAGCTCCTTCATGGTCCCGCGAGGCAGCGTGTGACGGATGTCCAGCCCACCGTACAGAGCCAGCCTGCCCCGGAACTCGTTCTTGAATCTGGACAGGCTCATACCAGCGGATTGCTGAACAGGATGGACGCATTGAACACCCATCTGGACGCACCCCTCCAGCACGTCGTGGAAGTAACCATCGCAGTGCAGCGAGACGAAGCCTCCTGCTTTCCGCGCCGCCTGCACCGTCAGCAGCTCGGTTGGGTAGATCAGCTCCCACCAGACCTTGGGGCTCATCATCAGGCGATGGTTCTCCCCCCAGTCATCAGAAATGTGGACGATGTCCACTCCGATGTCGAGGACGTTACTCGCGTAGACGGCTGCCCATCTCGCGACCTTTTCATACAACTGGCGGCACTTGTCCGGCTCCATAGCGAGCAGCAGGAGAGAGCGTTCGATCCCCAACACGCCGTTGCTGGTCTCGAACACGCCCGGTGTCTGGCAAAAGATCGCCCGTCCCTTCTCGACGCGATGGTACGCCACGTCGCGCCGGATGCTGTCGTAGATCGCTGAATCGTTCGGATCGGTGAGCTCGGCGTCGAGCGCGTCGTCGATCCCGCTGACACCGCGAGGCCACATGCCCTTTGACGGGAACGTCTGGAACGCGTCGATGTCCAGTGCGTCGTAGAAGGCATTGAGGCTGCCGTGCTTCTCGACGCAGACGCGTTGCATGTCGTCCCGAAACATCCAGATATACCGCGGCACGCGATCCGGTTCCTCATGACGGAACGCCGCAGCGACGCGCTCCAGTCCCAGCAAGGTCGATCCTTCCCTGAGTGATGCGGCTCGGCGGGCCCGGACGACGCAAGACTAGCTCAGGTTCGGGGTTGTTGGAAGCAGGTTCCAACGCTATCGATAGTGTGTAGAGCACGGCTCCGAGCTCGATACGCACGACTCGATGGGGAGGGCGTCGGATGCGGACGATGACGGCTCGCGAGCGGTTCCATGCGACGCTCGCCTACTCGCCAGTCGACCGCTTTCCATTGTGGGACGAGGGCATCCGCGACGACGTCCGCGAAGCCTGGTCTGCGCAGGGATTTCCCCGATCCGAAGCGCTGTCCGACCATTTCACCTACGACCGCCGCGAGGACGTGTCGATCGACCTCCATGCTCGACCGCCGTTCAACGACCCGCGCGACGAGCCCGAGGTGTTCGTTCGTCTGCGCAGCCACTACCAACCCGATGCGTCTCGCATCCCAGCCGATTGGAGCGACCGCGTCATCCGATGGGCAGACCGAGACTGGACGCTCGGGATGAGCGTGTGGCGCGGGCTGTTCCAGTCGCTGGGCGTGGGGGAGTGGTCGTCGCTGAAGCGCACGCTGCTCGCCCTGGCGGACGTGCCCTCCGTCATGGCGCGCACGCTGGCGGCAATCGCCGATTGCACAGCGCAGACGATCGAGCGGTGTCTGGAGGGCGTCGTGCTCGACTACGCCGTGTTCGACGAGCCCATCGCCGGGGCATACGGGTCTGTCATCTCTCCCAGCTACTTCCGTCGGTTCTGTCAGCCCTACTACCGACGGCTTGTGGATATGCTCGAGACTCGCGGCGTACAGTGGTTCATCGTCCGAACCTACGGCAACCCAGTTCGGCTGCTGCCGTCATGGATCGACTGCGGGATCAACGTGTTCTGGTGCACCGAGGGTGGTCACGCAGGCGTGGACTACTCCGAGCTGCGGGCGACGTATGGCAGGAAACTCCGGCTGATCGGCGGCATCGACATCCGGTCGGTCCGGCGCGGCGGTAGAACCGCACGCTCTGCCATCGAGCGAAGCGTGCCTCCACTGCTGGCGGACGGTGGGTACATTCCGCTAGCGGATGGTCGACTTCGCCCGGACGTTCCATGGAAATCCTACCGCGACTACCGAACCGAGTTAGAGAAGCTCGCCTTCCAACGAAGCAACGGAGCCCGTTGACCATGAGCGAATCGGACCGGCTTTCATCGAGGGAACGGATACTTCGGGCAATACGCTGCGAACCCGTCGATCGCGTCCCGGTCACGCCGTTCGGTTGGGGACACCTGCGGCTCGACGACACCTTCACGCAGGAGTTCATCCGCTGCACCGACCCGTTCCTCACCGTCGGCGTGGGCGGGAACGTGTTCAGCGGAAGCCGGTTCGGAGAGTTCGTCGCGTCCCGGCAGGAAGGTCGTGACACCGTCACGGAGATCGACACGCCCAAAGGGAAGCTCGAACGGGTCTACCGACGCACGGACATCACCGGCTACACGGTGAAGTTCCCGTGCGAGGTCGCTGACGATGTGGACGCCTACCTCAGCGTCCCGTTCACCGCCTCGGAACCCGATGGCTCCCACTTCCACGCCATGCGAGAACGGTACGAAGACGCCGGACTCGTCATTGCCGGCATCCCAAACGCAGTGTGCCTTCCTGCCGAGGTGATGTCACCGGAGTCGTTCTGCCTCATGTGGGCAGACGAGCCGGCACGGTTCCGCGACATTGTGGACAAGTGCCAGGAGCGGCTTATCGAGTACGTCGAGAGCGCCTGCCGCGCCGGAGTCGACGTGTTTCGGATCGTCGGAGCCGAGTACGTCACGGAACAGCTCGGACCCGTTGCGTTTGAAGCCCTGTGTCTGAGTCAGGACGCCGATCTCGTGTCCCTGATCCATCGGCACGGAGGCATCGCCTACTACCACTGCCATGGCGACGTTCAGCAGTACCTACGGTACTTCGCAGAGGTCGGGATCGATGCGCTCGATCCCCTGGAGACGCCACCCTACGGCGATGCGGACCTGCGCGAGGCGCAGCGGATCGTCGCAGGCAGTTACTGCCTGGTAGGCGGGCTCGATGATATGGAGGTGTTCGAAGTACGGACCCGCGACAAGGTTCTCGAGATGGCTCGAGCAAGTCTGGAAGCCGCGGGGACGACCGGCTACTGTCTGGGCGGCTCGGCGTCCGGGACGTTCACACAGCGCGCCGCCGAGAACTTCATGGCGGCCGTGGAAGTCGCGCGGGAGTTCGGAGGAACCCTCGCTTAGCCCACGTGGGTTCGTCAGCCCGCTCCGTCGCCCTGGTGAGACGCACGGCAGACGGTGTGAATGCCGCCGCGCACGTTGTAGTCCGTCTCGACCATCATGCGCTTTGGATCGAGCAGCCTGACGAGATCGCGGAGGATCCTGTCCGTGACGTGCTCCTGGTAGATGCCGACATCACGGTAGGAGAGATAATAGTACTTGAGCGACTTGAGTTCCACGCATCGGTCTGACGGCACGTACGTCACGGTCACGCGAGCGATGTCGGGCAGCCCGGAGAATGGACAGACTGCCGTGAACTCGCGGGTCGTGCAGACGATCTCCTGCTCCACGCCCTGGTAGGGGAACGTCTCCAGAACGGCGGCGTCGATCGCATCCTCCGACCGAAACGGTAGAGCCTTGCCCTCAGCCTGCGGCACGTCGCTCCCTTCCCAGGCTAGTTGGACTTGAGGGAACCCCACGTCACCGCGGCAGCTCCGCGCGGCGACACTGCCCTCGGCTTGCCGCTTCCGCCATTCGGTACGTTGGTCCCATCCACTTCGACGTCGTCGAATGCCGCCTGGGCATCGGCGACCACGAGCCCTACCTTGCCGGACTTCAGCGGATCGGACGCCCGGATCGTGATCTCGAAGTCCTTGTTGACGGCGAATGTCACCAGCTCGGAATCGCCTTCGGTCGCAATCGAGGCGGTCAAGTCGTACGTAACGCCCTTCTCCAGAGGGTACGCCAGCGGGATGACCTGCCAGACGTCGCGTGTCACGCGAACGACCCAGACCTCGCCCGTGTCGAATGCCAACAGACAGAGGTACCGGTTCCCCTCGAACTCCTGATCGTAGAGCGACACGCCGACCCTCGGTTCGCCATCTCGCTCCTTGAGATCGACAGCACGAACGCGCACACGCAACGTGTAGTTGGACCAACGGCTGGCATCGGTGGACGACGGATCCAGGATCAGCAGGCTGTAGAGATTCGGCGCGAAGATGGTCCCGATCGCCTCGCCCTTCTTGCCATCCCACGACTCGACAGCTCGATCCAGGTTGTAGATACTCCAGTCCTTGATGCCAAGAGCGAAGTCGTCACGCCACGTGCCCGCGAACGCCCCGCCCGACAGCGCAGCGACGAGAACCGCAAACACGAGCACGCGCGGAATGGGGGACCACCACCTCATCGACGCGGCCGCCATGGGCCGAGCCCTCCTCTGCCACGACCCGCCGTACCAGGCCGCCATATCTAAAGAAGTCAATATAGAACGCCTGGCAAGCCGCTGGGCGCGTTGAGGCATCGGGCCCCAAGACGGAAAACGCCCTAGAGGCGCAGCGACGCCTGCACAGAGGTTCGCGATCCTGCCGATAACCCCACCTCGGTGATATCCGGTCGCTATCAGAGCCGGATTATTCCGATAATGCCCATTATGTCATATCGGAGGCGGCTATCGTCGGCTCCTGTGCCGAGCGCAACGCCCACATTGACGCCAGCGCCCTCGTGCCGACAGTGCCACACGTCAGAGCCGCTTACTTCCGAGTGTACCTCAACCACGCGTCGATCGACAAGGAACCGCTTGGCGAACGCTGATATCATGCCCGTGCTCTGACCTAGCCGCCTCGATGTGCGTCCGTGTCGGTACCTCGTCGTGAGTCGTTTCCCATGTCCCCAGCATCGTGATCAACACGGCGACGTCAACCCAGCCTCGCGGGCTGAGGGAAGTGCCGCGACGCACGACCATCCGACGGACATCATATCGGACAGCCGCACGATGCCTTCTGGTAATCCATTCATGGTTACATCCCCCGTCAGAAGCCTAGGATAACTGCCGATAATCGCGTCACTGTACTAGCAACGCAGCGACGACAGCGTTTATTGCCGATAACTGCCTCACTGTACTACAAGAGCCGTAGCGATGCCATGTCTACTGATAACCTTTTCACGGTACTAGACACGCCTCGGCAGTGCCATACATGCTGATAATATTTTCAGCGTACCGTTGACTTGCCCATCGCCGTCTGGCGCGGCTAACCTGTGCCATCGCCCCACCATGAATCGGATGTGGATCGCGGCATGAACATCTCGCCCACAGATCTCGTGCTCGAAATCGGCAGCGGCCACAACCCCAAGGTTCGCTCAGACGTGCTGTGCGACAAGCACCGGCTCGATGACACGGAGCGCGGCGGTTCCCTCAAGACCGACCGTCCCATCGTGATCGCAGACGGCGAGCGGCTTCCCTTCCGCGCCCAGGCGTTCGACTACGTCATCTGCTGCCACGTGCTGGAACACGCCGATGATCCAGATCGTTTCCTTAAAGAGATCATGCGCGTCGGACGTGCCGGCTACATCGAATCACCCTCCGAGATCGGCGAGATGCTCTACGGATGGCAGTACCACCACTGGCTGGTGGACGTGGCGGACGGTCGGCTCGTCTTGGCGCCCAAGCGGCAGGCATCTCCCTTTGGGGGATTGTTTCACACACTGGCAGCGCAAGATCGAGACTTCGCGCGTTGGCATGTGCGCTATCATCCTGTTCTGCTAAGGCAAATGGAATGGCGCGGCCGGATTGACTACACCATCCAAGACCAATCGACCATGGATCTGAACGACCCGGCCATCGTCGAGCGGCTGGTTGACTCTGTGCGGCTTGCGCCAGGGCCCGGGGTTCTAAACCGCGTGTGGAACCGCATGCCGGAGACGTGGCGTGCCGGAATCAAGTCCGTCTTGGCAAGGCAATGGCAGATCGCTCGTCGGCGTGTCATGCTGCGAGAGCTGGTCGTCTGTCCTTCCTGCCACAACGACTTGGTCTGGCTGCCGGACTCAGCCCGATGCGAATCAGAGGGTTTGAGGTTCGCGATCAACGACGGAGTGCCCATCATGCTGATGGATGGCTTGCCATCAGCGCTCTAGAAGTTTGACCGGACCGCGAGGATCGATCCAGCAGGACTCACAATGGACATAGAATCGAAGCGACTGCGCCGACTGCCACCGTACATGCTCGGAGGCCTCAAGCAACTGACGCTCCAGCGTCGGCGCGAAGGGCGAGATATCATCGACTTCGGCATGGGCAATCCTGACCAGCCCACTCCAGCACACATCGTCGACAAGCTGTGCGAGGCGGCTCAGGAAACGCGGAACCACCGCTACTCGCAGTCGAAGGGCGTGTACAACCTTCGACGCGAGCTCTCCTGGTACTACGCCCGGCGCTTCGGCGTCGAGATCGATCCGGAGACGGAAGCTGTCGCGGTCATCGGGACAAAGGAAGGTCTGTCGCACCTCGCGCTCGCGATCATCGACGAGGGCGATACGGCGCTCATCCCCGACCCGACCTACCCGATACACATGTACAGCGTCGTGATCGCCGGCGGCAGCGCGATCAGCCTGCCGCTGTACGAAGAGAACAACTTCGTGCCGAACCTGGCGGAGATCACGCAGGACATTCACCCGAAGCCGAAGGTGCTCCTGCTCAGCTTTCCGCACAACCCGACCGGTGCGGTCGTGGACTTGGCGTTCTTCGAGGAGATCGTGCAGTACGCCAAGCGTCAGGACATGATCGTGGTCCACGATCTGGCGTACGCCGACCTGGTGTTCGACGGCTACGAGGCTCCCAGCTTCCTGCAGGCGCGCGGCGCGCTCGACGTGGGCGTGGAGTTCATGTCGCTGTCGAAGTCGTACAACATGCCCGGCTGGCGCGTTGGGTTCGTCGCTGGGAACCACCGAGTGATCGACGCCCTGGCGCGCATTAAGAGCTACTACGACTACGGCATCTTCGCGCCGATCCAGGTCGCTGCCATCATGGCGCTCCGATCCGACGAGCACGTCGTCAAGGAGACCGTGGAGACGTACCGCCGCCGCCGCGATGTGCTCGTTGAGGGCCTGCGGCGTATGGGCTGGGAGGTTCCGCTGCCCAAGGCGACCATGTTCGTCTGGGCTCCGATACCTCCGAAGTTCCGCAGCATGGGATCGATGGAGTTCTCGCGTAAGCTGCTGGACGAAGCCGACGTGTGCGTCTCGCCCGGAATCGGCTTCGGCGCTCGAGGTGACGGCTACATCCGCTTCGCTTTGGTGGAGAACGAGGACCGGATTCGCCAAGCCATACGCCAGATGCGGCGCGCGCTGTCTTTGCCGAGCCCGGAACTGCCCATGAAACCGGTTCGCCCGTGATCGCGTCACCTGGGCAGACGGACATCACTTCGCGAAGGCACCAGAGAATGACAAGCGCCAAATGTTGGAGAACCGCCGCCGTTGTGTGCCTGCTGACGCTCGCCGCCGTCGCCGGCACCGCGGCGACCGTAGACGGCCACTACACGTTGAAGACGGTCGTCATCGACGCGGGGCACGGCGGCAAGGACCCCGGTGCGACGAATCGGTGGGGACTGCGAGAGAAGGACATCACTCTGGCGGTCTCGCTGAGGCTGCGCGACTACCTGCGCGAGAAGACCTCACTGAACCTAGTGATGACGCGCGACGGCGACACCTACCCGACGCTCCCGGAACGGGCGCAGATCGCGAACCGCTACGAGCCGCTCGAGAGCGTCTTCGTGAGCATCCACTGCAACGCATCGACGAACTCCGCTGCCAACGGCGCTGAGACCTACGTCTACGACAACGAAGCCAGCGACGCGAAGGCTCAACGGGTCGCCGCACGCGAGAACCAGGGCCAAGACTTCAGCCTGAGCTTCATCCTCAACGATCTGCGACATCGGGCGATGAAGCCGTACACGGACGCGCTCGCGGACAAGATCCAAGATAACCTGGTCAGTTCGGTCAAGGTCGTGGACCGGCGGGTTCAGCGC